>JAZGEP010000049.1:0-3420 GCA_036478815.1 Methylococcales bacterium | reverse complement strand
TTTGGCGCAGCATTTTGATTTCACAGAAGCACTCATAAAATGGGCGCATAGCAGGCTACGCAACTATTTTATGAGTGCTTCTGTGGGATCAAAAGGCAAGTCAAAATCGGGAAGTTATTAAATCCTCACTCCTTAGGCGTTGTCCGGTAATAACTTGAACATATCGCATCTCATCTTCAGGCCATCTTTGACCGATCTTCAATCTCAAAACCATCAACGTAGAGGTGTAAATGAGCACTTTCAACGCGGCTATTGAGCAAAATAGAGGGTAAGCTGAGTAGTTACATGGATTTATCGATTGGGTAGTCTATGCATGATCACTTGCTAAACTGTAGATGTACTCTGAATGCCGGGAAACGAGGATAAAATGAAGAGCAAATTGTTTCAATTAGTACTCATAGTTATTTGTGTCGCCTGGATATCTGGTTGTGGACTGCGCCTGAAAGGTTCGCAGACCATATCGACTAACAGCAAGCACATCTATGTTAGTGGAATACCTGCTTATAATCCTTTTGTGCAGCAGCTACAAAAAACCGCTGGTCTGAGTGGTGGGTCTGTTGTCACAAGCTTTGATGAATCAGATTTGCATCTTCGTGTCATCGATCAACGCCGGGTTAGACGCGAAATTTCGTTGAGCCAACGAGGCAAGGCGAACGAATATGAGCTGACTTTTGAAATCATTTTTGAGGTTATTGACAAAGATAACCATCAACTTATGCCAGAACAATCGATATCGATCACCCGAGAGTACTTTAATCCTCAGGTTCGAGTACTTGGGAAAGCCAATGAAGAGGAAACCATTTGGCAAGAGATTTATAAGACCTCAGCAAATAATTTTTTACAACGCCTGAATGTTGCTTTAAAGCAGCCGTCTGCAAAGCAAGTTGAATCCAAAACCGAAACGCAAGAACAAGAATAAAATAACAAGTGTAATGCCGATTGCACGCTTTGTTGCCTCGCTCCTTATTCCGACTCAATAATTCCGGTTACCTGAATGGCTTTTCCAGTTGAACAACTGAAATTACAACTCAATAAAACAATACTGCCAGTCTATTTGATTTATGGTGAAGAACCACAACAAGTTTCCGAAGCGCTTGATGTGATTTGTAAGACTGCTGCCAAGGCTGGTTATTTAGAGCGCATCAGGTTTTTTTGTGAAGGCAGTTTTGACTGGACAGAGCTGCGTTCCGCGTTAGAAGTCTGTCCTTTGTTTGCACAAAAAAGAATGATTGATTTGCGCTTGTCGGCAAAGCAACCGACTAAAGCGGGTACTGAAATACTCGAAAAATATTTGTCTGAACCGATTGAAGATATTGTGTTATTGCTGAGTGCTGAAAAGCTATCCAAAAAAGTTGGTAATACAACCTGGTTCAAACAGATAAAATCGATTGGATATGTGCAACAATTCTGGCCACTGACAGGGCAGCAACTGCTGGATTGGTTAACACAACGAGCAAAACAACGAGACTTGAATCTTGAGCCAGGTTGTATGCGCATCCTGGCGGCCAGAATAGAGGGTAATATGCTCGCGGCTGCGCAGGAAATCGAAAAATTATATCTGGATTACGGACAAAACAGAATCAGCACAGCCGAACTCGAAAAATGGGTTGCTGATCAGTCACGTTATGACGTGTTTACCTGGGTTGAGAATACTCTTGAAGGACGCTTGTCTCGCAGCCAGCGCATTCTCAAGCGTATGCAATTGGAAGGTGTTGCGCCAGTATTGGTGGTGTGGGCGATTAGTCGTGAACTGCGCTTGTTATTAAAATTGTCAGAGACTGGTGCCAATCAAAATTCCTCGGCTATGAATGGCTTATGGGGTAAGCGTAAACAAACCATACAACGTGCAATGATTCGTCTGGATAAAACTTCGTTATTGAATTCATTGGCGTATTGTGGATACACAGACAGAGTGATTAAAGGCATTGAGCAAGGTGATGCCTGGCAGTCTCTGGAAGAGTTATGCGCAATGATTTGTGTTGCTCCAAAACAACTGCTAGCTATTGGCTTACGTGATCGATTGTCGCTGATGACCTAAATCCTGTAAGCTTGCACTCTAAGGAGCGAGAAATTAATAACTTCCTGATCTTGACTTGTTTTTTTGTTCATCTTCCGCGTTGTAAAAACAGTTGCGTAGCCAGCTAGAGCTAAGTTTCTACGCCTTGAATATGAACAAGAATCCTACGTTAATTGTTCAAGTTATTCCATGCACGTTTAAGTACCTGAGCATAATTAATTTAACAATTTTGCACAGATACTAATATGTACGATCACTCTCTGACCCGAATTATCATATGCCGATTTCAAATAACCTCGTTGAGCAGCTTTGCAACAAAACTGATGATCAGTGGCTCGACATGCTGTTACGTAGCCTTGAAGACACTGTTATCGATGATATTTCACTTCCAGCGTTCCCTGATGAGAGACTGCAAAGGATCACCAACAGCCAGTGCGGAAGTGAGACAATGATCGATGCATTCTCATTTTATATGCTTACAAAACAATTAGCTCAGAAACATGGAAATCCGGTTGGGGAAAATAGTCGAATTCTTGACTATGGTTGTGGATGGGGGCGCATCTATCGCTGTTTTCTGAGGGAAGTTCCGATAACGGGTTTGTTTGGGGTCGATGTGCAGCACGCGCTTGTCGAAGCTTGTAAAAATTCGTTTCTTCCCAAGCAATTCAAGCTAATTAATTCAAATGCAGAACTGCCGTACGATGACGAAACTTTTGATCTTGTTTTTGCCAATTCTGTCTTCAGCCATCTATCTAAAGATCTTCATCAACATGCAATTAGGGAGATCAGCCGTGTAACCAAGTGTAATGGCATAGTCATCTGCACAATTCTTAGTGACACTTCTCTGGCTAAACTTACTCATGGAAACGACGCATACAAGGATTGGTTTGTGAGTGTTTTTGGAGATCTGGATATAACCATTACAAAGACGCAAAAAGATGGTTTTTTATGGGGTTCAACTGGTCGCGAAGGCACACTTTCTGAGTATGGACTCGCCATAATAACAGATCAATGGATTCATGAACATTGGTCGGAAAAGTTGGATATACTGGAAATCATACATGAGAGTTATTCTCAGTGTATTGTTATTGCACGCAAGCAAAACAATCATTTGATGATATAACGTCACAACTGTTAGAATTTAAACCAAGGTTGAATGCGCTTTAAATCAGGTTTCCTCAATACTATTTAGATAATGCATATGGGAGTTAACGTGATCACTCATCACTTGAAAATATTTTGGTGTTGAGTCAACTCTGTTATTTTACACAAAGCTTTAAGGTGGTTTGACGGAATAAAGTTACCAAGATTGCGCAGGATTTTTGTTTCTGACCGAACCATCTCAAAAGGCGCATAGTCATTCTACGCAACGATTGAGATTGCGTTGGTCAGGAGCAAAAAGA
>JAZGEP010000048.1:0-3055 GCA_036478815.1 Methylococcales bacterium | reverse complement strand
AGCAGAAGACTGGTGGATTGTTACAGAAGTTGCTCGACGCATGGGATTTTCTGAGGCATTTCCATATCAATCTGCGGCTGATATTTTCCGTGAACATGCAGCACTGTCAGGGTTTGAAAATAGTGATTCTGGCGTAAGAGATTTTAATATTAGTGGTTTGCAAAACGTCAGCGACCAAAGCTATGATGAAATGTCTTCCTTTCAATGGCCAGTCACTGATGCAGTCAAAACCACACCAAGATTATTAGGTGACGGACAATTTTTTACCAGCAGTGGCAAAGCTCAATTTGTCCCGATCAGTTATACCCCACCAAGAAACCTTATTTCAGAAAAATATCCGCTACTGATGAATACAGGACGTGTGCGCGATCACTGGCATAGCCTGACACGTACAGGAAAAGCGCCACGCTTGTCACGACATATCGTCGAACCATTTGCTTCAATCAATCCAGAAACATCCAAACGACTTAATATTGCAGATAATGAATTAGTACATATTAAAAGTGCAAAGGGTCATATCACCGTACGCGCACAGGTCAATGATACTATCCGACCTGATGAAGTGTTTGTGCCTTTTCACTGGAATGATCAATTTGCTTCTGATGCCCGCGTTGATAGCCTGGTATTTCCAGAAACTGATCCTGTTTCCGGTCAGCCTGAATTTAAGACAACCCCTGTTTGTATCGAACGCAGTAATTTTCAATGGCATGGATTTTTGATGACCCGTGATGTCATTGATTATCCACTAACCAATTACTGGGCTAAGGCCAGAGAAGATCAGTTCTGGCGTTATGAATTGGCTGGGAATATTGTGAAGACTGATTGGTCACAAGGACTACATGAGATTTTAGGGGATGAGACAGAGCACCTGGATCGTATTGAATATACCGATACTGGCGCAGGTCGATATCGAAGCGCCTGGTTTATCAGTGGAAAACTACAGGGATGTTTTTTTGCAGCGCCTGATTATAATGATTTGCCATCCCGCGACTGGTTGCTGACTCAATTTAATACGGACTCATTTGATTATAAACAACGTCTTCAATTGTTAGCTGGACACCCGGCTGACTCAGCAGCGGATACCGGGCCTGTGGTTTGTTGCTGTTTTAACATTGGAGAAAACACGCTAATCAACGCAATTCAGGAACAAAGTCTGAGCAATATAGAGGCGATTGGACAATGTTTAAAAGCAGGAACCAATTGTGGTTCTTGTATACCAGAACTGAAAGCACTACTTAACGACGTTTTACAACAGCCATAAAAATAAATTACTCAGGATAAACCATGAACTATCAATATTATATCGCTGATGTTTTTACTGACAGGGTTTTTCAAGGCGCACAGATTGCAGTTTTCCCACATGCACAAGGTCTGAATAAAGACACCATGCAAAGCATCACCAAAGAAATGAATCTATCAGAAACTGTGTTTATCTTTAAAAGCGCAGAGGCAGAAAACCATTATCAAATCCGCACATTTTCACCACAAATAGAACTTGATTTTAGCGGCCACCCACTGATTGCTGCTGCCTGGGTATTGGCATCAATCGGTGATCTCAAACTCAAGGGTGAACATACGCCGCTTATTTTTGAGCAAAGTACAGGGCCAGTTGAATGTTATGTCACTGTCGATGGCGATCAACCAACACTAATTCAGTTCACCATGCCGGTGAATTCTAGCATTGATCGTTTTGTGCCAACAGATAAGGAATTAACCGATATTCTCAGTCTGGATGTCTCTGAATTAGAGAACAAGAAATTGAATCCTTTGCTGGTTTCTTGCGGCAAGAACTATCTGATAATCCCAATCCGTACTTACTCATCAGTACGCAAAGCGCGTTTTAACTTTAAGGCCTGGAGTAGTTCAAGTGCACCATCGACTCTGGCCAAGAAATTGTTGTTGGTAACACCAACTCAGGGTGCTGATAAATCGAATTTTCATGCACGCATTGTTGGTCCTGATATTGGTCAGACAGAAGACCCGCCTATTGGTTCTGCGATGCCAGCTTTCGCTGCTTATTTATGTGAGCATCAGCATATTAAAACAGGCACACATATATTCACCATCGACCGGGGAACGGAAAGCACCAGAAGAAGTCAACTGAATATCGAAATGGACAATAAACCAGATAGGTTAGTTCTGCGTGTTGGAGGACCTGCTGTTCTTGTCAGTGAAGGTCTAATGACTATCCCTAATGGCTGTTAATATTACGCATCATTGAAAAATGATAAGTACCTGCGCAAAATTGTTAACTTAATTATGCTCAGGTATTGCTCCCTGTAGGTGTTTAGGAACGTGCATGGAATAACTTGAACAATTCACTTGTCCTTTTGCTCATCTTCGGTGTTGCGAAAACAGTTACATCGCTCACTATGCGCCTGTTTTCGCGCCTTGAATATGAACAGTAATTTGACAAAAATGGCCTACGTCAATTGTTCAAGTTATTCCATGCACGTTCCTTAACCGAGATCATTAGCTTCGCGGGTGGGTTTTTTATTTGGTGAAAAAAGCAGCGAATCTTTAGAAATACTTTGAGGATCAATAATAAATCATATGCACAAACGAGTATCAATTTGTAATAAGAAGTGATGATTATCTGGTCGGGACGAGAGGATTTGAACCTCTGACCCCCTGCACCCCATGCAGGTGCGCTACCAAACTGCGCTACGCCCCGGAATGATTATTGAGAAATTTACAGAGTATACTGATGTCAAACTGTTTTTTAATCAAGAACCAGAAGGATTTGCTCAAGTTCACTAGTGAGTTGTTGAATAATTATTTTAGTGTTGGCGTCGCTACTGGTATCGTCATCGCTCAAGTGTATTCGTGCACCACCTATGGTATAACCTTGTTCATAGAGCAATGCTCTGATCTGTCTAATCATTAATACGTCATGACGTTGATAATAGCGACGATTACCGCGTCGTTTGACTGGTTTTAACTGCGGGAATTCTTGTTCCCAATAACGCAGAACATGCGGCTTAACAGCGCATAAGTCACTGACTTCACCAATTGTAAAATAACGCTTTACTGGAATTGGTGGTAATTCCTGAAT
>JAZGEP010000047.1:0-5847 GCA_036478815.1 Methylococcales bacterium | reverse complement strand
GTGGTACAATCGGGATGTCTTCCAGATAAATGTATTGCCAGATATCCAGTTCAGTCCAGTTTGACAATGGAAAGACGCGGATACTTTCGCCTTTCTGGATGCGACCGTTATAGATATTCCATAATTCTGGACGTTGATTTTTAGGATCCCAGCGATGGTTTTTATCCCGAAATGAATAAACCCGTTCTTTGGCGCGGGATTTTTCTTCATCACGTCGAGCACCACCAAATGCCGCATCGAATTGATGGTGATCTAGCGCTTGTTTTAAGCCGGCGGTTTTCATCACATCGGTATGCACTTTGCTGCCGTGTGTGAAGGGGCCAATGCCTTGTGCAATACCATCTGGGTTGGTATGCACAAGCAATTCCAGCCCCAGGTTTTTGACATGTTGATCGCGAAAGCTGATCATTTCCTTAAACTTCCAGGTGGTGTCGACATGCAAAAGCGGGAAGGGCGGTTTGCCCGGATAAAATGCTTTCATTGCAACATGTAGCATTACTGCTGAATCTTTGCCAACTGAATACAGCATCACTGGCTTCTCGAATTCGGCGGCAACTTCACGAATAATGTGGATGCTCTCCGCTTCCAGTTGCTTAAGGTGGGTTAACTGATGTTCATCCATATTTAAAAACCATTGTCAGACTTAACGAGTTGAACTTGCATGACCTTTACCACGTACAAAGCAGGTGATTATAACGGATATCTTTGTTTTTTGCGCTATTGATCGTGCTACAATTGCCACAAAATTAGTTTGTGGCTCAACTGAATGCAATCTGCAGATAACAAAACGCTTCGTGTTGTTCAAATTACTGATGCGCATTTGTTTGCAAATCCGGCGTCAAAGTTGAATGGTCTGAATACTCTAAATTCTCTGCAGCAGGTGTTGCAAGCTGTAATCAATTGCAAGCCAGATATCATTATTTTTACCGGTGATTTGGTTGATAAGCCGACTGTTGCCGCCTATCAACAGGTTAAAGCAGTGATTGATCAATTGCCGGTTCCGGTTTACTGTTTGCCAGGTAATCATGATCAACCAGAACAGCTGAAACAATGTCTTTCATCAGATAATATTCGTGTTGATGACTCGGTAATGATTGGTGCTTGGCAGCTGATTTTTCTAAACAGTTATCAAGCCGGTACACATAGCGGCAAGCTGGATAATACTCAGCTACAGATGCTCAATAGCAATTTAAGCAAACATCCCAAGCGTCCAGCATTAATCTGCCTGCATCATCATCCTGTACCCATTGACTCACCCTGGATGGATGCCATGGGCCTCCGACAGGCAGATGATTTGTTTGCAGTGCTTGATCGCTATCCACAGGTCAAAGCAGTTATTTGGGGGCATATTCATCAACAATTTGAACAGACAAGAAACGTTATAAAGTTGTTAGGCACACCCTCAACCTGCATTCAATTTATGCCTGGAGCAACTGAATTTAGTCTGGATGACAAACCACCTGGCTATCGATGGCTAAGCTTGCACTGTGACGGAGAGATCGAAACGGGAGTCACTTATTTGAAAGGTTTTAAGCTGTTTGATTGAGTGATTCCAGCTATGCTTCGCACGGCCATGTAAATGAGCACTTTCAACGCAGCTCTTGGGCAAAATAGAGGGTAAGCTGAGTTACCAGAATGTTAACATTTATGAATGTGAATTATTATTACTTTGTACTGTCACTAATGCTAGGCATTACCAGCTTCATGGTCAATGCAGATACTGTTTATGTGACCATCGAAAAAGACAATGCCTTGGTTGTTGTCAATGGTGAGACTGGTGAGCGGCTTAAGTCAATTGACATTGGGCGCCGTCCACGTGGTATTGCCGTGAGTGTTGATGGAAAACAACTCTATGTTGCGGTTAGCGATGATGATCAGATTAAAGTGCTTGATCGGTCAACACTGACCGTCAGTAGTGTGCTACCTTCCGGTGAAGACCCTGAAACATTCGCAGTTGATCCTCAAGGTCACCGGATGTATGTATCCAATGAAGATGATAATCTGGTCACTGTGATTGATTTGACGACTGCTAAAGTGGTTAAGACAATTCCTGTCGGGGTCGAGCCAGAAGGCATCGCGGTCAGCCCAGATGGCAAGTGGGTTGTAAGCGCTTCCGAAACCACCAATATGGTGCACTGGATTGATCCAAAAACACAAACCATTATCCATAATACTTTGGTTGATCCCAGGCCGCGTGCGCTGCAATTTACAGCAGACAGTCAGGAGTTGTGGGTCAGCTCTGAAATTGGTGGAACTGTCTCTGTGTTTGATGTGACAACCCGCGCTTTGAAACAAAAAATCAGTTTTAAAGTTCCTGGAGTGACCCGTGAACAAATCCAGCCAGTAGGTGTGGTGATTGATGCAAATCGTCGTTGGGCCTATGTTGCTCTGGGACCAGCCAATCGAGTGGCAGTGATTGATGCCCAAAAATATACAGTAAAAGAATATTTGCTGGTGGGTCATCGTGTCTGGAATATGACATTTTCACCAGACAGTAAACGTTTATATACCACTAATGGCGCTAGTCATGATATTTCAATCATTGATCTGGATGCACATAAAGTGACCAAGTCAGTTGCTGTCGGGCGTTTCCCCTGGGGTGTGGTTGCGGCTCCGTGAAACCTGATTTTTCGAGAGAAGTGGATCGTGTAGGTCTGCGTGTTGAAAACCTGAGCTACGCTTTCGGTAAAAAAACCGTCCTGGATGCTGTCAGCTTCCACGTCGAAGGTGGCAGTTGTAACATATTGTTAGGACCTAATGGTGCTGGCAAAAGTACATTGTTTTCCTTGGTAACCCGTTTGTATGCTTCTCCAGACGGTCGTATTGAAATCAATGGAAAAGATCTCAGAAGTCACTCCTACAAAGCACTGGCTGATCTAGGTGTGGTATTCCAGCAGCCGACACTGGATCTGGACATGACAGTGATACAGAATTTACGCTATCACGCTGCCTTGCATGGACTGAGTCGTCAACAGACGCGGTTACGTGTTGAGCAAGAACTGGAACGCCAGGGGATGTTTGAGCGAGGCAATGAAAAAATTCGCCAGCTCAATGGTGGCCATCGTCGTCGTGTCGAGATTGCTCGCGCATTGTTACATCAACCCTCGGTGTTACTGCTTGACGAACCAACTGTCGGGCTGGATATTGCCAGTCGCCAATCCATTGTCGAACATATACACCAGCTTGCCGCAGAAGACAATCTTGCAGTGTTATGGGCAACACATTTGATAGACGAAGTTTATGATGCTGATCAGCTGATCATATTACACCATGGAAAAATGCTTGCTGAAGGTCGCGTTTCTGAGTTGATTGAACAACACAACACAAGCAATGTGAGTGATTTATTTCAGCAATTAACCGCAACCAAGGTTGCTTGAGTCATGTTGCACTATCTACGTGCCATGCTTGGGATTATCACTCGTGAACTTTGGCGTTTTTTGAGTCAACGTGGACGTTTTCTGGCTGCTCTGGTTCGACCTCTGGTCTGGCTGTTTGTATTTGCTGCAGGATTTCGTTCCGCATTAGGCATTGCCATTATTCCGCCTTATGAAACCTATATCGCTTATGAAGTTTATATTACGCCTGGCCTGATTGGCATGATTCAGTTATTCAATGGCATGCAAAGTTCACTGTCGATGGTCTATGATCGTGAGATGGGTAGCATGCGCGTACTGCTGGTCAGTCCCTTGCCACGTTGGTTTCTGTTAGTGAGCAAACTGCTGGCGAGTACTACTGTGTCCATTGTTCAAGTGTTTGTGTTTTTAGTGATCGCATGGTGGTATGGGATAGAGCCACCCTGGCAAGGATATCTCTGGGTATTACCGGCTTTGATATTAAGTGGATTAATGCTTGGTGCGCTGGGGATGTTGTTGTCTTCGTTTATTAATCAACTGGAAAATTTTGCTGGTGTCATGAACTTTGTTATCTTTCCAATGTTTTTTCTATCGTCTGCGCTTTATCCACTGTGGAAAATGTTAGAATCCAGTGAATTACTTCATAACATGGCGAAATATAATCCGTTTACTCAAGCTGTGGAGTTGATTCGTTTTGCGCTCTATGGTCAGCTGAATGAGAATGCGTTACTCTATACAGCCGTTTCGTTAGTAATTTTTTTATTACTGGCAATCTGGGGGTATAACCCTTCCAAAGGTTTAATGCCTCGCAAGCGAGGTTGAGAGTCAGGGATGGAATACAATCCTTGTACATATTAGCTTGTCTTTTTGTCCGTCTTCTACGCCTTGAATACGAACAGTGATTTGACAAAAAAGGGCCTGCTTTAATAATGTACAAGTGATTGTGTTCCATTCCTTAACCTGAATACTAGAGTTAAGATTACGATGACATCAAATTCAACTAATGGGAAACCCACCATTTTAGTGACAGGTGGCGCTGGTTTTATCGGTGGTAATTTTGTATTGCGCCAAATTCAACGTGGTGACACTTGTGTCATCAATCTGGATGCACTCACTTATGCTGGGCATCTGGCAACGCTGGAAACTATTCAGGATAATCCTGATCATCATTTTGTGCTCGGTTCTATCGGCGATCGTAAGTTGGTTGATTATTTGCTCGCAACCCATCAACCGGATGCCATTGTCAATTTTGCTGCCGAGAGTCATGTTGATCGCTCTATTGATAATCCCAAATCTTTTTTGCAAACCAATGTAGAAGGGACATTTGAACTGTTGGAGAGTGCGCGACACTATTGGAATGATTTACCTTCAGATGCACAGCAGAAATTCCGTTTTTTGCACGTCAGTACAGATGAGGTTTATGGCTCACTTGGCAGTACCGGCAAATTCACAGAGAACAATCAGTATCGCCCTAATTCTCCGTATGCAGCATCCAAAGCAGCGGCAGATCACTTTGTGCGATCATATTTTAAAACTTTTAATCTGCCAACCTTAACCACTAATTGTTCCAATAATTATGGCTATTATCAATTTCCGGAAAAGTTAATTCCGTTAATGATTCAGCGAGCGCGAACCGGTCAATCACTACCAATCTACGGGAAAGGTGAAAATGTACGTGATTGGTTATTTGTTGAGGATCATTGTGAGGCATTGGAAACAGTATTGAACAGTGGTGTGCCGGGACAGGTCTATAATGTCGGCGGCAATAACGAAATGAGCAATATGGAACTGGTCAAGATCTTATGCAGTTTGCTGGATGAAATGTTACCGGATTCACCACATTGTCCGCATGAAAAGTTGATTGAGTTTGTGACTGATCGACCTGGGCATGATATGCGATATGCAATTGATGCAGCAAAAATTGCTCAACAGCTGGATTGGCAACCAAAACACAATTTTCAACAAGGCCTACGTAAAACAGTGCGTTGGTACTTAGACAATCAACACTGGTGTGATACTGTTCTTGCAGATGACTATGCCGGCGAACGCTTGGGTTTAGATGCTAAATAAGGAGTGAAGATTTAATAACTTCTGAAGAGTGCTGATTTCATGTGATGTAATTGATTTTCACCATGAAGAGCATGAAGGACATGAAGAAAAGATATTAAGGGTGCGTTGTAAGCATCTTTTTTGACACAAATGGGTGCTGTGACAATGCATCACCACCTGTTTCTTTAACAATGCTGCTGACACATTGATCAATTGCTAAATTCTCTTCCCTTTTTTTCATGGTAAATAATCTATTCTTCTGGGATAAAGAACCGCAGAATAGACATTCTGTTGAATCAATACCCCTTTTCGAAGTTGTTAAGGTGGTTTGACGGAATAAAGTTACCAAGATTGCGCAGGATTTTTGTTTCTGACCGAACCATCTCAAAAGGCGCATAGTCATTCTACGCAACGATTGAGATTGCGTTGGTCAGGAGCAAAAAGA
>JAZGEP010000046.1:0-5319 GCA_036478815.1 Methylococcales bacterium | reverse complement strand
CCTGTTCCAATGTAACAAAGTAGAATTAGGCTCTATAATACAAAAAACCTGCCAGCACAGCACACAAGGCTACCAGCACCCAGCCAATCATATCGATGTTACGGCGCAGTAGTTTCTCAAAGCGCTCACCACCCATTTTAATCAATAATGCAACCATAAAAAAGCGTGCCCCTCTTCCAACCACTGATGCCAGCACAAAAGGAGCAAGCACCATACTCATTGCTCCCGCACAAATGGTAAATAGTTTATAGGGAATTGGCGAAAATCCAGCTAAAAAAACCACCCAGATTCCCCAATCTTTAAACCATGATCGTGCTGTCAAATATTTTTCCCAATAACCAAATTGATGTAACAGTGGCTCAATTAGTTCCATTGCGAAATAGCCCAGCGCATAACCGAACAACCCACCTATCACTGAGCTAATTGTGGTTATCAACGCATACCTGACTGCCTTTTCTGGGCGAGCAAGAACCATTGGTGCCAACATTGTGTCGGGCGGAATCGGAAAAAACGAAGATTCTGCAAAACTGAGTGCCGCAAGATAATACTGTGCGTGCTGATGGCGGGCCCAGCCAAGAACTTTATCATACAAGCTTTGAAACATTTACTAACTTCCTTTTATTAATGGGACAAAGGTAACGGCTTCAATCGTCTCCGCTTCAAAACCTTGTTCAGTATAAATTACCTGGGTTAAGTGCTGATGTGAGCCAGGGCCTACTGGAATAACCATCACGCCACCTGGAGCCATTTGCTCCAACAGTGCTGTTGGAATCTCATCGGGTGCTGCAGTGACCAGGATGGCATCGTAGGGCGCATGATCCGGCCAGCCCCACCCTCCGTCACTATGTAAATATTCTATATTATAAAAATTCAATTTCTGTAAACAACGGCGTGCACGCTTTTGTAACTCTCCGAGTCGCTCTACACTATAGATTCTGTCTACCAGACTCGCAAGTACAGCAGTCTGATAACCGGAACCAGTTCCCACTTCAAGCACAGATTTTGGTGTTCCGTTTTCTAGCAGCAACTCGGTCATTCGAGCCACAATATAAGGTTGAGAAATGGTTTGATTTAAACCAATCGGCAAGGCAGTATCTTCATATGCGCGACTCGCCAGCGCTTCATCAACAAACAAGTGACGCGGTATTTGACGCATCGCATTCAATACACCCTGATTGCGTATTTTTTGTTCTCGTAAACGTTCCACCATGCGATCACGGGTACGCTGCGAAGTCATACCAATTCCTTGATGACTGTCAAGTTTCATTGGTTCACTTTTTTCGGCAACCAGTTGTTCAAATCAGCAACGGCTTGATGATGAGTTAAATCAATTTTTAATGGCGTTACTGAAACATAGCCATGATTAATCGCGTAAAAATCAGTCCCCGGCCCTGCATCCTGCTCTGGTCCGGCTGGCCCCACCCAGTAGACTTCATTGCCTCTGGGATCAAACGCTTTGATCACTGGCTCTGCTTTATGACGTTGACCAAGACGAGTTGATTGATACCCACAAATTTTGTCAATTGGCAGACTCGGTACATTCACATTTAAAATGGTATCAGGCGGCAATGGTTGATGTTTCAGTTGTTTAAACAAATCAATCGCAACTTGCACCGCCGCATCAAAATAATTAGAGTCATGTGATGCCAGTGAAATAGCGACTGCTGGCAATCCAAGAAAGCGTCCTTCCGTTGCTGCCGCTACTGTCCCGGAGTACAACACATCATCACCAAGATTAGCACCGTGGTTAATCCCTGAAAACACCATATCTGGCTCTTCATCAAGCAATCCTGTAATGGCAAGATGCACACAATCAGTCGGAGTCCCATCAACTTTGATGACTTGTTCCGCAACTGTTGTAGCTCGTAATGGCTGTTGCAGTGTCAACGAGTTACTGGCTCCGCTACGATTTTTATCAGGAGCCACAACAATGACATCAGCATATTCTCGTAAACCATCAGCAAGACTGATTAAGCCCAGTGCAGAATAACCATCATCATTGCTAAGCAATAGTTGCATTTTCCGATTTTTTATCTGTTTTTCCATACCTTGTGTGATTAATCATACAATCGTGAGAGATGGCCTCAGATGGTACACTATTTCATTGCTATTGATGAGATGGGCAATATATATTCGCAAGAGTAAAAAGCGAGGATTTTAGTTTCACATCAGTGCTAGTAGTCTTTCAATGTGATATTGCCGGGTATAGAAAGCCGATAAATGGTCATCGCGTTGTTGCACTCGTTTGGATTAGCCTGCTAGTCCTGCTCTCGTGCGCCTAGCAGCTAACCACTTCTCAACTCTCTATACCCGTCAACATAACCTTGACGGAGCACTAGAAAAACAGGAGCATAGACTTTGCTCTGGGACGAATGCGGTTTTCTATCCGTTATTTTTTGCCACTGGAATGCGTTGCTGCAATGCCGAAGACGGACACTAAGACAGGTCAGATGTTAAAGTTATTTCTCGAACGCTCCTTACTATGCGCCTGAGCTGCATCTTGAAGACAAGCAAAAACTCTGCTCAATCAATGCACAAGTGATTGCATTGATTCCTTAACTCGATTTTCTGCTAAGGAGTGAGGATTTAATAAGTTACCGATGACTACCAACCAAGACGACTCTGATGATAACGACTTGTTCCGTAAAACGATCGGAACAATAAAGCCACTGAAAAATCAGGCTCGTTATTTACCAAAAAAGCCTGTGTCCAGCGGTTCACCGATTAATACATCTACCTCAACAAAACCATTGGAGATACCTATCACTGAGAGCTACAGTGGTGAACTTGAAGAGCTGCAAGAATTAGACGCTTCAATCAGTCCTGTGTTCATGCGTCCAGGTCTACAACATCGTGTGATGAAACAACTACGACGTGGCAAGATCGCGCAAGATGACACTCTGGATTTACATGGCGCAACAGCCATCCAGGCCAGAAAACTCCTACACGAGTTTATCACTGTCTGCAGCGCCAACAACTATCGAGCGGTGATCATTGTCCACGGCAAAGGCTTGCGTTCAACTAACAATACACCAGTATTAAAAACCAGGGTTAATTATTGGTTGAGAGATCATCAAAATGTACTGGGGTTTTGCCCGGCAGCCCCACAACATGGTGGCAGCGGTGCACTCTACGTACTGCTAAAATCCGGCAAGAACAAGTAAAACAAAACAACACCAAGCAACAACCGATAGATCACAAATGGTATTAGGCCAACTTTTTCCAACAGGCGCAAAAACCAACCAATCGTCGTATAAGCAACAATGGCCGATACAACCACACCGATCACCATCATATCCCATTCTACTGGCTCAGTTGAACGGAATAATTTATAACCATTCGATAACCCTGCCAGTGCAATAACCGGAATCGACAATAAAAACGAAAAACGAGCAGCTTCCTCACGCTCCAAGCCCAGGAACAAACCAGCTGTAATCGTAATCCCTGAACGCGATGTTCCTGGAATAAAAGCAATTGCCTGAAAAATCCCCACTAGTAGCGAATCATGCCAGCGCAGATCCTTGAGACTACTCAATTCATTGGCAAGCGCTTCAGAAAATAATAACAGCAGACCAAACACAATGGTTGTTGCTGCAATAATCAGTGGTGACCGCAAGACTTCAGAAAGCCCATCAAACAGCACAAAAACCAACCCAACAAGAATAGCCGGTATTGTCCCGATAATGACATGCCAAGCCAGTCGCGAATACATGGTTGCTGTTTTACCAAAGACTGTCCCCCACCAATCACGAATTATCAATCGCAAATCATTCCGATAGTACATTACCACGGCAAGCAATGTTCCAAGATGCACAGCAACATCAAAACCAACACCTTGATCCTCCCAACCGATTAACTCGGGTAGTAATATCAGATGAGCAGAGCTGGAAATTGGTAGAAACTCTGTTAAACCCTGTAGCAAGGCGAGCCAGATTGCTTGTGCGTAATCCATTAGTTATTTACCTGGAAGATGGTCAGCGGACAAATTGCTAACAATAATATCAGAAATAATGACTGAAAAATCAATTGTATCAGCTAGATCTCTCATGCGATAGATCTTGAATCATCAGTTATTGACAGAGTTCAAGCGACTACACGTAACTGCCGAAAGTTATGCGATACGCACCAATATGGGATTATTCCCGAGCAAAACAAAAACAATATCAGTCAGTGAAAAATCGCCTGCACATGGAATTAAGCACAACAATTCTCCCAAGATTTTATTAAGAAATTCTGTTTTACTTGGCAGATAACCTTCTGAATTGATCATCAAAGCTTATTAATTTTTAAAATTTTGATAGAATTACCTGTTGAAATCGATGCAAAGGAAGTCACTTAGTCTGCAATGCACTTATATTACAAGGAACATACATGCAATAAGTTTGACTTTATCGCTCAAAGATTTAGCATTAAGTCCCTGAGCATCATTAATTTAACAATTTTACGCAGGATTTTTTTCATCTTCGAGACGCAAAAACAGACACATAGTGAGCTATGTAACTGTTTCTGTAACGCCGAAGTTGAGAAGTGGTTAGCTGCTGCACGAGAACAGGACTAGCAGGCTAATCCAAACGTGTGCATCAACGCAGATGACCATTTGTCGGCTTTCTATACCCGTCAATATCACATTGAAAGACTACTAGTTTGTCGTGCATTAGAATTTGCTCAGGATCTCAATTAAAGGGACACAGCACAACGCAAAAGAGGGCGAAAAAGCGGAGCATACTAGAATATGTGAGTATTTTGTGATCACTTTTAACCCCACTATGCGCCCGTCAGTGACGATCTTAAACAGGCTCTTAGGTAACGTTGAAATAAACAATGTACCCATTTTGTGCAGCATTTTTGTCTGTCTACAGGCGCAACGTAGCACGCATCGCTGGCGATGCAACCGAAGCTGAAACACCGAAGACGGATGAAAAACAAGTAAGATGGGCGCATTATTTATTGCGAGTTGCTATTAGGGATGAATAAGACATTTTACTTACCCGTTATCATAAAAATGTCCTACTAAATAGCTGCATGATACTTAAATCCTGCAAGTGATCGCGCATATAGAGTACAAGCACTTTACCCATAGAACAATATAAACTTATCACAATTCTTATTGCGACCGCAGAGAGTGCTCATTTGTTTTATAGATTAATCACTTGCACTCTATATATGCAAGTGATTACAGAATTCGATTAAACTTAAGGTGGTTTGACGAAATAAAGTTACCAAGATTGCGCAGGATTTTTGTTTCTGACCGAACCATCTCAAAAGGCGCATAGTCATTCTACGCAACGATTGAGATTGCGTTGGTCAGGAGCAAAAAGA
>JAZGEP010000045.1:0-2288 GCA_036478815.1 Methylococcales bacterium | reverse complement strand
TATTACCTAATAATAAGTCGATTCCCATATCAATTAACATCTGACAACCGGACAATGAATTTCTTTTTCATATGCACTCTCAATAAAATATTGACTATTGATGAGAAAGCATTTTAAGATTAGGCGGTATTAGATTGAAAGACTACTAGGAGGCTGTCCGAGAATAGAAGCCGTCGCGAAGGAAAGCGGTTTTGAGGCCATTTTTTCGATTCAATGAGGCGAATACTTGCTGTATTTAATGAAATTTAATCGGAAAAATGGGCCAAAATCCACTTTTTCGCAGTAGGTTCTCTATTCTCGGGCAGCACTCCTAGTGCTCTGTCAACAGAATATTGACGGGTATACAAAGCCGATAAATGGTCATCTGCGTTGTTGCGCTCGTTTAGATTAGCTCGCTAGTCTTGCACTCGTGCGCCTAGCAACTAACCACTTCTCAACTCCCTATTACCCGTCAATATCACATTGAAAGACTACTAGCCGAATCGCATCAGCAGATGATTTACGATGCGCTGGGAATTTCATCACAGGCTGGCAGTACTCGACAAACAACCCTGTAATTTCATCAACAGGAAACGATGTAGTGCCATAATAAAGGCAGAAAATTTTAACATATTGTTTTTATTGGGTGATGTTCGTTAGGCAGGCTTTGGTTAGTGAACACTTTGTCGTTGGCGTAACGCTTCATATAAAATCACCCCGGTAGCGACTGATACATTTAAGCTTTCAACGCGTCCCAGCATTGGAATATTGACCAGGAAATCACAGGCTTCACGGGTTAAGCGACGCATTCCTGAGCCTTCAGAACCCATTACAATAGCCAGTGCTCCTTTTAAATCAGCAGTATAAATATTTTGTTTTGAATCGCCGCTGGCACCGACTATCCAGACTCCTTTGTCTTGTAATTTTTTTAATAGTCTACACAGGTTTGTAACTTGATAAACAGGCACGAATTCAAATGCGCCTGATGATGTTTTTAACACGGTTGGGGTGAAACCGACCGAATTATCCTTGGCAATAATCACCCCATCAACACCGGCTGCATCTGCAGTGCGCAAGCATGCTCCAAAGTTGTGTGGATCTTGAATTTGATCCAGAACTAGTAGCAACGGTGGGTTTTGATTGTTGTTCAACGCGGTGAGCAAATCATTTTCATTGCGCATGGCGGCAACGTTGAGTTCGACAACCACACCTTGATGATTGTTGCTGTTACTCAAACGCTCCAGCTTGTTTTTGTCTGCCAGCTGGAAGGCTATTTTATGGTCATTCAATTGCTGATGTAATGCCGACATGCGCGCATCACGCCGGGTTTTATCCAGCCATACACCAATAATACGTTCTGGTTCCCAATCAAGCACTGTCTGAATGGCATGAAAACCACAGGCTGTGATAGGTTGGGTCATTTTTTTGCTTTCCGTTTGCTCTTTGTGGTTTTACCTTTATGCTTGGTTTTAGAGCGCTTTTTGTTTTTAGTATCACTCTCACTTCCTGTTGCAACTGGTGACAAGAGTTCAAAATCTATTTTGCGCTCATCCAGGTCAACACGCGCTACCCTGATTTCAACCGGATCTCCTATTTGATAGGTCTGGCCGCTACGTTCGCCCAGTAGTCGATGCGCAATCGGGTCAAATTGATAATAATCTTTGCCCAGGCTGGATATGTGCACCAAGCCCTCTACACGTGATTCATCGAGTTCAATAAACAAACCAAATGATGTCACCGAACCGATTCTTCCGCTAAAATCCTCACCAACCTTGTCCATCATGTACTCGCATTTCAACCAACCAGTTACATTCCAGCCAGCTTCGTCGGCTCTGCGTTCATTGGCTGAACAATGTTCACCCATAATCGCCATATCTTGTGTCGAATAGTGATAGGTTTCTACCGGGTTGCCTGACAAACAATGTCTGATGGCACGATGTACCAGCAAGTCTGGATAACGCCGAATCGGTGAGGTGAAATGTGTATACGGATTCAGTGCCAGCCCAAAATGGCCGCTCAGCTCTGGCGTATAAACCGCTTGTGATAATGAGCGCAGCAAGACCATCTGGATTAAATGTGCATCAGGTCGTTGTTTAATGCTAGACAGTAGTTGTTTGAAGTGCAGTGGTTTAGGCTTTTTTCCACCTTCCAGAGACAGGCCGCGTTCACCGAGAAAGGTTCTTAATTCGGCGATTTTATCTGTTTTTGGACCATCGTGAACACGCAGTAGAAATGGGATTTTTTTGCGTTTGAGAAATTTCGCGGCGGTGGTGTTTGCCAGAATCATGCATTCCTCGATTAATCGATGT
>JAZGEP010000044.1:0-8099 GCA_036478815.1 Methylococcales bacterium | reverse complement strand
ATATCATTTTGTGGGTTGTCATTTTTATTGCACTAGCCTCAGTATTTAATAACTTTGGTTCACAAGGAACTGAAAGTCAAACCATCCCTTATTCTCAATTTATAGCGGCTGTTAAATCCGGCGAAGTAGAGACAGTTTTTATTGAAGATAATTCAATTAATGGCAAGTACAAGTCTGGAGCTGATTTCATCAGCTACAGCCCGAATGACTCGCATATGGTCGATGACCTGCTGAACAATGGAGTGGAAATTCTTGCTCGTGCTCCAGAGGAAGAGTCCTTGTTGCTCGGTATCTTCATCAGCTGGTTCCCGATTCTGTTACTGATTGGAGTATGGATTTTCTTTATGCGCCAAATGCAAGGTGGTGGTGCTGGTGGTCGAGGGGCGATGTCGTTTGGTAAAAGCAAGGCACGTTTGCTTGAAGAAGACCAGATTAAAGCCACTCTGGATGATGTCGCTGGAGTTGAGGAAGCCAAGGAAGAGGTTGGAGAAATTGTCGACTTTCTGAAAGATCCATCAAAATTCCAAAAAGTAGGCGGAAAAATTCCCCGTGGTGTGTTGATGGTAGGTCCACCAGGAACGGGTAAAACCTTACTCGCTCGTGCGATTGCTGGCGAGGCAAAGGTTCCATTTTTCACCATCTCAGGTTCTGATTTTGTCGAAATGTTTGTCGGTGTAGGTGCTTCCAGAGTGCGTGATATGTTCGAACAGGCTAAAAAGCATGCGCCGTGCATAATATTTATTGATGAAATTGATGCCGTTGGTCGACATCGTGGTGCCGGTTTGGGTGGTGGTCATGACGAACGCGAACAAACTCTGAATCAGTTGTTAGTAGAAATGGATGGTTTTGAGGGCAACGAAGGCGTGATTGTCATTGCTGCTACCAACCGTCCGGATGTTCTGGATCCTGCCTTGTTGCGACCAGGTCGTTTTGATCGGCAGGTGACTGTGGGTTTGCCAGATGTCAGAGGGCGTGAACAAATACTCAATGTGCATCTGAAAAAAGTACCTACTGATGACAGTGTTGAAATCAAATATATAGCCCGTGGTACGCCGGGTTTTTCAGGTGCTGACCTGGCAAATTTAATCAACGAAGCAGCTTTGCTTGCAGCCCGGCAAGATAAATCATCTGTCACCATGGAGCATCTTGAAAAAGCCAAGGACAAGATTTTGATGGGGTCAGAACGTCGTTCGATGGCGATGACTGAGGATGAGAAAAAACTCACTGCATATCACGAAGCAGGTCATTGTATCGTCGGACGCATCGTGCCTGAGCATGACCCAGTCTACAAAGTCAGCATTATGCCGCGTGGTCGTGCACTGGGTATTACTATGTTTTTGCCTGAGCGTGATCAATATAGTGCCAGCAAGCGTAAATTGGAAAGTCAAATATCCAGTCTGTTTGGTGGACGTATAGCAGAGGAACTGATTTTTGGTGTTGATTCGGTCACCACAGGTGCATCGAATGACATTGAGCGTGCGACTGATATTGCTCGCAATATGATTACAAAATGGGGTTTGTCTGAACACATGGGGCCGTTATCTTATGGCGAAGATGAAGGTGAAGTGTTTCTTGGTCATTCAGTGACTCAAACCAAATCAATATCGGAACAGACAGCACGCGCTATCGATGAAGAAATCCGTTTGTTTATTGATCGCAATTATCAGCGTGCTGAAGACATCTTAAAAGCAAAGATGGATATCCTGCATAAAATGGCTGAAGCACTGATGAAGTATGAGACCATTGATAAAGATCAGATTAATGATTTGATGGAAGGTCGAGAGCCCAAGCCACCAAAAGGCTGGGAAGAGCCAACATCCGGGTCAGGTGGAGTGACTAACACTGATGCATCTAGTGTCACTGCTGATGCCCGGAATCCATGGGGTGGCCCGGCTGAGCAACATTAGCCTGCGTCAACTTAGTTCTGATGGTTAGATAGATTGCTATTCTCGTTTGTATAATCAGCTTACACTGCCATTAAGTTAAAAGAGATATTTTTCGTAGGGTGCATTCTATGCACCAAAAACAGCCATCGTGATGCACCCTACAATTGTTAATTTCTTAACTTAATGGCAGTGATTCTTAGCGTGGGAACGTTATGTACGATGTTCTTGCGTCACGGACATCGAAGTCTCCACGGAACCGTGGAAAACAGTATATTACCCATCAATTCAGATTTGATGTAGTACAGGAGCGTGCAAGTTATTTCATGCACGTTTGTAAGGCCAAATTTAATGGCTGAACATGCTTTAATTGATTCAACAATAAAAACTAAAAAAGCGCATAGCGATCAATATCGTCTGCGCTTTTGTTTTATTTGGCTTTAGTTAGTTTATTAGTTGCTACTCAGCGTAATCTGTAACTGCTCGGATTACCCTCTGTTTTGTTCAAGAGTAAGCTGAGTATAGTTACGTTTTTTTATATGTATTTAATCTTGGCTCATTACATGATTTGTCATATGCAGCTGTAGAAACGTGCATGAAATAACTTACAAAACAGACCTGTCTTCATCTTCGGTGTTTAGCGAAAATAGCCACATATTCACTATATGCTTGTTTTCACGCCTTGATGATGGATAAACATTTAGCGTTAGTTGCACAAGATCTTTTATGCACAATTCTAATCAACCTATGAGAATAAGCTAGACTGCTAGGAGGCTGTCCGAGAATAGAAGCCTACTGCGGAAAAGCGGATTTTCTCGATTAAATTCGTTCAATACAGCAAGTATTCGCCTCATTTAATCAAAAAAATGGACTCACAACCGCTTTTCCTCGCTACGGCTTCTATTCTCGGACAGCCTCCTAAGTAAAGCACAAAACATTTTCAGGTGATATAGAGTATCAATTTGATACGAATTCACAACGTTAGTATTCTTAACCATTGAGAGGATTTAATGACGAAACAATATTTTGGAACTGACGGTATTCGTGGCAAAGTTGGTCAATATCCGATTACCGCTGATTTTATTCTGAAACTCGGGTGGGCTGCGGGCAATGTACTTGCAGACTCAGGGGCTAACAATCTTGTTTTAATTGGTAAGGATACTCGTATTTCAGGCTATATGTTTGAAGCTGCTCTGGAAGCAGGGTTAGCTGCGGCAGGTGTTAATTCACAACTGATGGGTCCAATGCCTACTCCAGCAGTTGCTTATTTGACGCGGACTTTTCGAGCGCAGTGTGGAATCGTTATCAGCGCATCGCATAACCCATATGATGACAATGGCATTAAATTCTTTTGTCCTAAGGGTCTGAAATTGGCCGAAGAATCGGAACTAGCAATCGAGTCATATCTGGATAAGCCAATGACTACAAGAGATTCAGTATCTCTTGGAAAAGCCATACGAATGCACGATGCTCGTGGGCGTTATATTGAATTCTGTAAATCCACGATACCAGCATGTATGGATTTTTCTGGTACCAAGATGGTGATTGATTGCGCGCATGGTGCAACGTACCATACAGCACCCTATGTTTTTAAAGAACTGGGGGCGTCTGTGAGCTCGATTGGTGTCGATCCAGATGGATTGAATATTAATCAGCAATGTGGTGCTACTGACTTAAAAGCACTACAACAAAAAGTACTGGAAACTGAGGCTGATTACGGTATCGCTTTTGATGGCGATGGTGACCGGGTAATGATGGTTGACCATAAAGGTGAAATTGTCGATGGTGATGAAATTCTGTTTATCATTGCCAAATCGCGTGTTGCTAAAAACCAGTTACAACAACCTGTGGTTGGTACTTTGATGAGTAATCTTGGTTTAGAGCATGCGTTACAGCAATCCAATATTGCTTTTGAAAGAACCAATGTAGGCGATCGATATGTGATGGAGCGATTGAAGCAAAAAGGTGGTGTACTCGGTGGAGAAAACTCAGGTCATGTCATGTGCCTGGATCGAACCACCACAGGTGATGGAATTATTGCAGCCTTACAAGTTTTAGCAGAAATGCATGAATCTGGTAAGACTTTACATGAATTGAAAAGCGAGATGAATAAATATCCTCAAGTACTGGTTAATGTGAAAATTGAACAACCAATCGACGTTAATGTACATAAAGGGATTCAAGCAGCTAAGCATGAAATTGAACAAGAGCTAGGCAAAGATGGACGGGTATTGTTAAGAGCATCCGGTACAGAACCATTAATCCGCGTTATGGTGGAAGCTACAGATCATCAACAGGTTTCGCAACTAGCCAACAGACTGGCTGAAGTTGTCAAAGATGCACGGTAACTTATTAAATCCTCCCTCCTAAGGGCCTTGAAATAAATCATCGTTTTTGCGCCTGGGAGGCTGTCCGAGAATAGAAACCGTAGCGAGGGAAAGCCGTTTTGAGTCAGATTTTTTGATCATTTGAGGCGAATAGTTGTTCTATTTAACGAAAATGATCAGAAAATCCGGCCAAAAGGGATTTTCCGTAGTAGGTTCTCTATTCTCGGACAGTCTCCTAGCTTTAGGTTCGATTCTGTTGATCTGATTGAGCAAAACCGGTGCGTTATTTATTTGCAGGAACGTGCATGAAACAACTTGAACATTCTGGTTACCTAAGTGTTAGAAAAGTTGCTAGGAAATGATGCTGAAGCCAATTTCTGATTCTGTAACAGGCTCATATTTAACAACGACCTTCTCAACTCGAGCTGTTTCAGGTCCGAGTTTGCACCAACCGATAAAATCTTCAATCTCTTGTTGGTTTCCTTCAGCAACTGCGTTAACGCTGCCATCGTTAAGATTACACACAAAGCCCTTTAGTCCCAGGCGTTGTGCTTGCTGATGAGCAGAAGCCCGAAAAAATACACCTTGAACATGACCTAGAATAATCAGATTTACGCGTTTAATCACAACCATCTCCATTAGGATTGTTAAGGAGCGAGGATTTAATACTATCCGCATCTTGACTTGTCTTTTTGTCTGTCTACCATGTTGTAGAAACAATTGGGTAGCCAGCTATGCGCCTATTTCTAAGCCTTGAATACGAACAAAAATCCTGCACCAAGATTCGGATTTTATTAAATTCTCGCTCCTAACAGACAGTAGATGAATATTGTCAATAACTCAATGTTATACTTTGCGCATATAAAATTTCGCATTTAGTGTATACGCTTTTTTGCGGATAGCTTGCTGAAGCATGTTGTTAAGGCGAGTAGTTACAACGCAGCTATTGGGCGAGAGGAGGTTGTCCGAGAATAGGAACCTACTGCGGAAAAGCTGAATTTGGCCGCATTTCCCCCTTATTGTCGTTAAGGAGTGAGGATTTAATGACTTCCGGATTTTGACTTGCCTTTTGGCTCCACAGAAGCGCTAATAAAATAGTTACATAGCCTGCTATGCGCTTATTTTATTAGCACTCCTGTGAAACCAAAATTCTATGTCACAATCCAGAAGTTATTAAATCTTCACTCCTAAATAGCGTAACTATTCGCCTATTCGCCTCAAATGAATGGAAAAATGTGATTCAAAACCACTTTTCCTCACTACGGCCTCTATTCTCGGGCAGCCTCCTGGAATTACAATTGATAGAAATGCAAAGTCTTTTCCCTGCATAAAACGTCGACATCGAATGTACGAACAAATATTACATACTTTTCAATAGAATATTCATAGCAAAATGCTGAAAGTACAACAGCTTACCCGTCAGTACGGCAGTTTTACTGCAGTTAACAATGTTTCATTTGAGATTGATAGTAAACAAATCATTGGTTTACTTGGTCATAATGGTGCTGGTAAAACCACAATTATGAAAATGATGACCGGTTTTCTGGAGCCTAGCTCAGGATCGGTCAGTATTGATGGGCTTGATGTGAATCAGCACAGAGTGGAGACCCAGGTACGGGTGGGCTATTTGCCCGAAAACTGTCCTCTCTATGTAGACATGACGGTGATTGATTTTCTGTTATATACGGCTCAATTGCGAAGTATGCAACGTCAGCCGGCACAACGTGCCGTTCAGAAAGTACTAGCGAGAACGAATCTTGGAGAAAAAGCCAGTCAACAAATTCATACCTTATCACGTGGTTATCGACAACGTGTTGGTGTTGCACAAGCAATCTTGTCAGAGCCAGACCTATTGATTCTGGATGAACCAACCAATGGACTTGACCCATCTCAGATCGAAAAAATGCGTGGTTTGCTAACAGAGCTGGCACAAACATCGACAGTGATTATTTCCACGCACATTCTACAAGAAGTCAGCGCAGTTTGCGATCGTGTTTTAATTTTGAAACAAGGTGAACTAGCGTTAGATTCAACTCTGGAAAATCTACAACAAGGCGAGCAATTATTGATTACGGTTGATAGACAACCACAACAGGTTCTTGCAGAGTTGCAAGATAATGCTGTGCTGCAGTCGATTGATTATCTTGGTGAGAATCAAACAGGTTATAGTTATCGATTGCGTCCCGTTCAGAACAAAACACTTGTATCGATAACACCGGAAATTACTCGTAGCTTGGTCAATCTTGGTTATAACATAACGCGCATTGCGCCCGAAAGACGCGATCTGGATACCGTGTTTCGTGAGATTAACCAGCCAATTCATTAGGAGCGAGCATTTAATAACTTCCGGGTCTTGAGTCAGAGTTTTTGTTCGTATTCCTGGCGTACAAGCGGGCGCATAGTTGGCTACGCAACTGTTTTTACAACGTGGAAGACGGACAAAAAGACAAGTCAAGATCCGGAAGTTATTAAACTCTCGCTTCTTATGTATAAGTTAAGAATTACGGAAAATTTCGTAATTCGTAATTCGTAATTTTCAATTCATAATGATCAAAAACCATGTGGCGACAATCACTACACATCGCAAAAAAAGAATTTTTAACGTTTTTCACATCACCGGCTGCACTCTTGTTTATTGCAGCATTCTTGTCTACAACCTTGTTCATATTTTTCTGGCTAGAAACTTTTTTTGCCCGTAATCTGGCTGATTTACGTTCATTATTTCAGTGGATGCCATTGTTATTGATTTTTCTGGTTGCTGCGTTAACCATGCGTTTGTGGAGTGAAGAACGTCGCATGGGGACTTTTGAGTTCCTGGTGACACAGCCGGTTTCATCTGCCTCTCTGGTTTCCGGAAAGTTTATTGCCAGTCTACTCTTGGTTGGCTTGACACTCTTATTGACATTGCCGTTGCCAATCACAGTGTCCATGTTGGGTGAACTGGATTGGGGGCCGGTCTGGGGCGGGTATCTGGCAACTTTTTTTCTTGCGGCAGCTTACATTAGTATTGGCTTGACAGTGAGTCTCGTCAGCGAAAACCAGATCATTAGTTTGATTATCACAGTGGTTATCTGTTGTTTGTTTTATCTGATGGGAACGCCAGTGCTTACCTCGTTGTTTAGCGCTGAAATGGCTGAAATATTGAAACAGATTGGTACGGGTTCACGGTTTACATCAGTAGCACGTGGCGTACTTGATCTGGCCGATATTTACTATTACCTGAGCATTGCAGTAGTTTTTCTGCTATTAAATATGTACTTTTTGGAATCCAGGCGTTGGGCGAGTCCTGGCAATCGGTTAACGCATCGTCGTTGGCGAATTCTATTAGGGCTAATGATTGCTAACGTGTTAGTGGCCAATGTCTGTTTGTCACGTATCCAGCCATTGCGAGCAGATTTGACCCAGGGGCAGCTGTATACAATTTCTCCAGCAACACAGCAATATCTTGCGCGCCTCAAAGAGCCATTGCTGATACGTGGCTACTTTAGTACAAAAACACATCCCTTTCTGGCTCCCTTGCTACCACAACTGAAAGACTTAATCGAAGAATATGCAGCCTATGGTAACGGGCGCGTTCGCGTTGAATTTATTGATCCAACACTGGATGCCCAGCAGGAAGAACAGGCAGCAAATATTTATGGAATTAAACCGGTTCCCCTACAAATTACTGATAAATATCAGGCCACTGTAGTCAACGTTTACTTCAATATAGTGGTGCGATATGGCGATCAATTTGAGGTGTTGGGTTTTCGTGATTTGATCGACACCAAGTCACAAAGCGAAGGCGATATTCAGGTTGCTTTACGTAATCCTGAATATGATATTACTCGTACCATTAAAAAAGTGTTAAACGAGTATCAAAGCCAAGGTGATTTATATGCTTATTTGA
>JAZGEP010000043.1:0-5467 GCA_036478815.1 Methylococcales bacterium | reverse complement strand
CCCACAAAAATGCTTTGTTTCTGGCTATATTGGTTAATGTCACCAAGTTAATTGAATTGCTCTGTGCTGCCGAGGAATCGCTACTCTCCATTGCCACTCGAATATAATTCGGAGTGTAACCATAGATTAGCGTTTTGTCCTCGGCTGCAGAGTACTTTTCAGTCTCCCAAAGCACTGCAACGCGCTGATTGAGAAACGTCTGCATGGTATTGATTTTGAGTTGCTGTGAAATCTCAGCTAATTGGCTGGCTCGGGCTTTACGGATGGCAGGGTTAACCTGATTGGGCAACGTTGCTGCACGAGTTCCTTCGCGGGGTGAATAGGGGAAAATGTGAATGCTCCCAAATTGCATTTGCTCCACAAACTCCAGGGTTTGTTGCCATTCGGCATCAGTTTCTCCGGGAAAGCCAGTAATCATGTCTGTGGTAATATTCAGGTCAGCAATCTGCGTACGCATCTTGCTAATCATGGTTGCAAAATCTGTAGTTTTACAGCGTCTTGCCATGCGTTGTAAAACAGCATTAGAACCACTTTGCATTGGTAAATGCAGATGCGACATCATTCTCGGGTTTTCGAATAAACCAAAAAATGTTTCATTGAGTTCCCACGGCTCAAGTGAACCCATGCGGATACGCGGAATGTCAGTTTCATCGAGAATGGTTTGAATGAGTCTGGGTAAATCAGATTGCACATCGTGCCCATAACCGCCTAGATGAACCCCGGTCAACACAACTTCCTGAACATTTTGCGCCGCTAGTCTGTTAATTTCATCAATAATGTCTGCTACCGGGCGACTCACTTCCTCGCCACGAGCAATGGTGACTATGCAAAATGTGCAACGATAACGACAACCATCTTGTACTTTGATAAACGCACGCTGCCGTCCCAACTGAAACAGCACAGGTGTTTGTTGATCAAACTCAGCTTGATTCGCAGCACTGGTTGATGAAGCCAGCAGATCCAATCCCAAGTTGCAGAGTTTATCCTTGTCAACATTGGTTACCACCAGATCAACACCAAGCAAACCAGCCGCTTCTTGGGTATTCAGCGATGCGTAACAACCACTGACAATCATTTTTGCATCAGGATTGTTTCTTTTCAAGCGTCTTACAGACTGACGCGACTTGCGCACTGCTTCCTGAGTGACTGCACAGGAATTCATAACAATCAACTGGGCATCTTCAGCTTTACTGGCTATCGAGCACCCTGCTCGATTAAATTGATGCGCCCATGTCTGAAGCTCGGCTTCGTTGAGACGGCAGCCTAGCGATGTAAGGTAAACCTGCATTAACAATTGATCCTGAATGTCGTGAAATCACAACAGTGTATTGTGGATGATGGGTTTCTACAAGTGGAGGATGATATCTAAGGGAACGTGCATGGAATAACTTGAACAATGATGGCGCAGGATTTTTGTTGCTGACGCAACCATCTCAAGAAGCGGATAGTTGGTCTACGCAACGATTGAGATGGTTGCGTCAGGAGCAAAAAGACAAGCAAGGTTGGTAACTTTATTTCGTCAAACCACCTAAGACGGGCAAAAAGGCAAGTAAGGTGGTGGGTTATTTATTGCCAGTTGCCTAAGGAGTTGTTCGGTAATAAGCTGGAGATTATCACGTACAGTTTTAGGCAAAGGTTTGATTGATCTGAACAGTTATCAGAAACAAAAAAGCCGAACCTTGCAAAGATGCATGGCCCGGCCTGGAACTGTCTAATGATGATCACAGAGGGAGGAGGGGATGTGGGCAGGGTACTGCAATCACCACATCATCAACAGTCACGCAAATAAGTATGGCAGAAGAAGCGATTATAGATGCGACACAGGTCACGATTTAGTGGTTATAAAGACAAATTGACGGACGAATGGTCATTTGTTTGAGGTAAACGGTTAATAATGTTGATTTAGAATGCTCAATAACGCATATATATCGATATATATGCGTAAGTTCAATGATGCATGCATTATAAATTAGGTTACGAATAGTTTATGCAGCTCGACCATATAAACTAACTAATTGTCGCAAATAACTGCACTGCTCTTCATCGAGCTGATCCCAAGCCAGTTGCCATTGCCAATTATTTTCAATAGTACCTGGCGTATTCATTCGATCTTGACTCGGCAATGAAAGCACATCCTGCATAGGAATCACAGCTAACTGACTTGTCGAAGACAATGCGCACCGAATTAATCGCCACGCTGGATTGTGTTCAGAACTCGCTAAATAGTCGTCGATATGAGTTTTAGTATTACTATCGAGACTGTTATACCACCCAAAGCTGGTATCATTATCATGTGTGCCGGTATAAACAACGCAATTGGGTATATGATTGTGCGGCAAATGGATATTATCTGGTCCACCACCAAAAGCGAATTGCAAGACTTTCATTCCCGGCAAATTGAATTCATCGCGTAAAGCTTCAACTTCAGAGGTGATAATTCCCAGATCTTCTGCAATCAAAGGCAATGATCCGAAATTATCGATAAAGGCTGTCAATAATTCTTTACCCGGAGCTTTAATCCAATTGCCGTGGATTGCCGTTTCAGCATCTGCCGAGATTTCCCAATAAGATTCTAGTGCACGAAAATGATCAAAACGCACGCAATCGAACAATTCAAGCTGAGATTGCAGACGCCCAATCCACCATTTGAAGTCTTCTTCTTGCATTGCATCCCAGCAATACAGAGGATTACCCCATAATTGACCGGTATCCGAGAAATAATCTGGCGGTACACCTGCTACAACACGTGGGTAACCATTGTCTTTTAATTCAAATAACTGCGGGTGCGCCCAGACTGCATCACTATTAGAAGCAACAAAAATCGGAATATCACCAAGCAAAACGATGCCTTTCTGTGCGCCATATTCGCGTAATTCATGCCATTGTAGATAAAACACAAACTGCTCAAAACAGTATTGCTCAATTTGATCCCGCAGACTGAGTCGGGCTAAATCAATGGTTTTTTTATGACGATCACGATATTCAATTGGCCATTGTTGCCATTCCTGACCGAAAAACTGTTCGTGCAGCGTCATAAACAGAGAGTAATCATCAAGCCAAAATTGCTGAGTTTGCTTAAATGTCTTGAACGCCAAATGCTCATCATCAGAAGCAACTTGGCAAAAACTGTTATAGGCCTGCTTGAGTCTGGTATGGTGATAATTTTCCGCGAGAGCCTGACTTGGCTGATCGTGATCTTTCGTTAACCAGCCTTTGCTTTCCAGCCAGTTTAAATCGATAAACCGCGGATTATTGGCATGCACAGACAGCGTTTGATAAGGCGACCCATTCACATGTGTGGGCCCCAATGGCAGCATTTGCCAAACTGTTATCCTGACTGAGGCGAGAAAATCGATAAACTGCTTAGCCTCTTGCCCCAGATAACCGTTACCAGTCGCAACAGGAATAGAAGTGATATGCAGAAGTATACCTGCACGGCGGCTATCAAGAAGCGCTGTTTTATTATTCAATAGTAGTGTCTAATCAGGTAAATCACTCAGAACTCGTTTCAGGAGGCTGTCCGAGAATCTCAAAAGTTCTCAAAAGTGATGAAAGTGGTTGGATATACACAATAAGGATGGCATTTCTCGATTTAGGGTCTGGAAATGAATAAGTCATCATTTTTGAGCCCAGATTAATGTTCATCCCCTGTGCGCATTGCACCACCATGTTCAGGATCTCCACCGCCAAATGTAAATGATTCGTGAAGATACGCGGGCGGCTCTACACCCAGCAATTGATAAAGATTTTCTAAATTAGCCCGGTATAACTTTTCAAAATCACTCACGCTTTCAGCTGAGTTATATTCCCCAAACCACCAGAACCAGTCAGATCCCTCACAAATTGCCAATTGTAAATCCACTTGCTCACACTGTGTTTTGCTGAGCGCCCCACTGGCAATCACCCTATCATAACAACTTTTTGCCTCATCCAGCATGTCCCAAGCGCGGTTTTTGTCCGTATCTCCGATCCAGGTGGACAGAGTTCCATAAACCCAGCTGCCAGTCACCACATGTGGAATGGTTTTTACTGTGTCAGGTTGGTTCAAACACTCTGAGAAAGTGCTAAGCCTGAGTGATGAATGATCAGAAAGGGTTTTATACAAGCCATTAAGGAAATGAAAACCATTGTGTGGATAGTGCTCCCAGGCATTTTCACCATCCATAATAATAGCAATCACACCTTGATGATGTTGTTCATTAGCAATTGCTTCAAGATGATTAACCAGATCACCGACCGCATCATCACCATGCCAGGTTGAATATTTGAAACCAATCAAGTCTGATAGCCCATCATCTCTGAAAAAACACTGAAGCTGCGTATCATTCAATTGATAAGGACGGTGTTTGTGTTCGATGTGAAGATCAGCCGCAGACAAGCTATTATTCAATACATTTTGACCACTGGCAGTCCAACGAAAACCCGATTGATCGAGTATTTTAAGTGTTTGATCGCAAACAGCCCCTTCAGATGGCCAGCAACCAATTGGGCGACAACCGAACACCCGTTGAAAGGTTTCAAAGCCTTTTTCGATATGCCAGCGCACCCGCTCTTCCCCGCCGGGATAATGGGTAAATTCTGGCAATGGAGCATCCGGCATTGTTTCTTTTGCGCTGTTAATATCCAGCAACAACGGCATAATCGGGTGTGCATAAGGGGTCATGGACAGCTCAATCTGACCGTCTTTGGCAAGCTTTTTATAGCGACCCAGCACACCATCAAGTAACTCACCGATCACTGTAAATAATTCCAGACGTTCTTCTGGTAGATAAACTGATTCACGATGCAACAGGCGTTTAATGGGTAAATTCGATAGTTTTACTGTTTCACCCATCCACGCCAGATGATACCAGACCAGCAAATCAGCGAAAAACTGTGGATCAGCATAGGAAAGAAACTGAGGATGCTGAATCAGCCAATCGGCCATTTCAGCAATCTTATGATACGGCTGATAACGCTCAATACTGCGATGGCGATTGGTGCGCAAACATGCCGTAACCAAAGCCAGTCTATCCTCATCGGTTACTGGAATTTCATGCGCCGCCAAAGCACTTAACAGAGGATCACGCAGTGGTGTACCGCGACTTAGAAAGCCTTTAATCTGCTGTGCATAATCCTCAATTTGATCGAGTAATACTGGTGCAAAATTAACCACAGCTCTGGCGTTGGGGTTGTCTTCCAAATGCGCAACCATGTCTACATAATCCTTGATCACATGCAGATATGTCCACGGTAAAACATATTCGCCGGTACTCATGTCCCGATATTCGGGTTGATGCATATGCCAATAGAAGACAACGTTCATCGGTTGGTTATTCATCAATTAAAAAGCCTGCGTGGTGAATCTCCTGCCCAAGCATTTCAGGAGTGACCAACACCACACCCCCCGGCGAAACAGCAAAGCGTTTGGCATCGTCCTCGTGGTTCTCACCAATAATCGTGCCCTCAGGAATCTGACAACCCTTAT
>JAZGEP010000042.1:0-2374 GCA_036478815.1 Methylococcales bacterium | reverse complement strand
TTTAATAATATACGAAAGTTTGACGCAGGATTTTTGTTCCTCTTCAAGGTGTAGAAATAGGCGCATAGCAAGCTACGCAACTGTTTCTACAACGCGGAAGACGGACAAAAAGACAAGTCAAAATTCGGATGTTATTAAATCCTCACTCCTTAGTACTAAAAACACTCTTTCATTCCTTGTGATCTGACAACTTAGGATTGATGGATAGACGGGAGTAAGAAGTGGTGAGTAAGGCCCACATGCGCAGAGCTGTGCAAGCTCAACACAGCAGATGGCCACTTATCAACAAATTACCCCGCTTGCATCACCACCTCCAAGCAATTAATAAGCAGTATTCTTTCCACCTAAAGCCTAACCATGCAACAAGCTCTACAAATATTAAACAACACTTTTGGCTACGAGAATTTCCGACACTCTCAAGCCGAAATCATCCAATCCCTGCTAGACAGCAAAGATGTTCTGGTTTTAATGCCTACCGGCGGAGGAAAATCGCTCTGCTATCAAATTCCTGCCGTGGTATGCGAAGGCACAGGCATTGTCATATCACCATTAATTGCCTTAATGCAGGATCAGGTTGATGCGCTAAGCCAACTTGGTATTCGCGCGGCTTACCTGAATTCAACGCTGACAGCACAACAGGCAAATGAGGTTGAACAACGCTTGCTCAACAATACTATTGATCTGCTCTATATAGCTCCAGAACGATTAATGTCCGAACGCATGATGACGGCGTTAACACGCACCAAGATCTCATTATTTGCGATTGATGAAGCGCATTGTGTTTCACAATGGGGACATGATTTTCGACCAGAGTACCAGCAGCTACGCATACTGCATCAACGCTTTCCAGATATTCCAAGAATTGCGTTAACCGCAACGGCAGACACGCGTACACGCGAAGAAATTATTCAGCAATTAAATCTGCAAGATGCCAATATCTTCATCACCGGATTTGATCGACCAAACATTCGTTATAGCATTCATGAAGAAGGTAACGCACGACAGCAACTATGGAAATTTCTGGAAAATGAACATGCCTCGGATGCGGGTATCGTTTATTGTCTATCGCGTAAACGTGTCGAAGAAACAGCGCAGTGGTTAACCGAGAATGGCAGAACAGCTTTGCCCTATCATGCTGGTTTATCAGCTGAAATTCGGCAAACACATCAGCAACGTTTTCTGCGTGAAGACAATATCATTATTGTTGCCACCATCGCTTTTGGAATGGGTATCGACAAACCCGATGTACGCTTTGTCGCACATCTCAATCTTCCCAAAAGTATCGAAGCCTATTATCAGGAAACCGGACGCGCAGGTCGTGATGGATTGGCAGCCAATGCCTGGATGTCCTATGGATTGCAAGATGTGATTACCTTGCGTCAATTTATTGAAACCTCAGAAGCTGACAGCGCACATAAACAAGCTGAATACAATAAACTGGAAGCCATACTCGGACTCTGCGAGATAACTACGTGCCGCAGACAGGCATTACTCAGCTATTTTGACGAAACATTGCCTGAACCCTGTGGTAATTGCGATAACTGTCTGAACCCACCTGAAACCTGGGATGCGACAGAACCAGCCCGTATGGCTTTATCCTGCGCTTATCGCAGCGACCAGCGCTTTGGGGTTAATTATTTGATTAATATTTTACTTGGTAAATCAGATGAACGTATTCAGCGTAATCGACACGATCAGCTCAGCACCTTTGGAATTGGAACAGCCATCCCGACTGCTGAGTGGCGAAGCATCTTCAGACAATTAATTACTTCTGAATATCTGCATGTCAACATGGAGCGTCATGGCGCTCTACAACTCACTGAAAAAAGTCGTCCATTATTACGCAACCAACAGAGCTTACAGCTACGCAAATATAAAAAAACCAAACCCGAGAAAAAATCATCCACATCGCGTAAACAAAAAACATCGTTGCGACCACAGGATGAGCCGTTATGGAATGCGCTGCGCGAATGCCGTAAAACCCTGGCAGACCAGGCGGGTGTTCCGTCATTTGTGATATTTCATGACACAACCCTGCTGGAAATGGTAAGCGAACGACCGCAATCTTTAAAAGAACTATTGACAATAAGTGGTGTAGGAGCACAAAAATTGGAACGTTATGGACAACAGTTTTTGAAACTAATTCTGGAGTATCCACTCACTGAATTGCTCAGCAACCGGCTAAGCGACACCGTCAATACAACATTAATGCTCTATCAACAAGAACCCGACATTGAAAACATTGCTGCTCAACGTGAACTGAAACCAACAACAATCTATTCACATCTGGCAGATGCCATCGAAACCGGTCTACTTGAGGCGCGAAAAGTCGTGAATATCAGTAATGATGAGTTTAATACCATCGTAGCAGTCT
>JAZGEP010000041.1:0-3576 GCA_036478815.1 Methylococcales bacterium | reverse complement strand
GTAAATGAGTGCTTTCAACGCAGCTCTTGGAGAGCAATAGAGGATAAACTGAGAAGAAGGCTGTCCGAGAATAGAAAGCCTACTGCGGAAAAGCGGACTTTGGCCCATTTTTCCGATTAAATTCGTTCAATACAACAAGTATTCGCCTCATTTAATCGAAAAAATGGACTCAAAACCGCTTTCCCTCGCTACGTCTTCTATTCTCGGACAGCCTCCTAGCAACTATTAATTTAACCTTTTTACTGGTCTTTTTTCTCATCTTCGGCCTTGCAGAAACAGTTAGATAGCTCACTATGCGCTGATTTCTGTACATTGAAGATGAAAAAAATCCTGCACAAAATTGATCAATTAATTGTACTCAGATACTAACAACGTAAGATATTAGTTTGTAGAGTAAATTCGAATTTGAGCGTAATCCTTATTGTGATTACCGAAAGTTTTGTTTTTTCTACGGATCAATAACTTGCGTTCTATATGTGTGAGCACTTGCAGAGTTTAGGTTTTACTTTCAGCAGTAAAAAATCGCTTCAAATAGTGACCTGTATGTGATTTCTTTTTTCGCGAAACACTGGCGGGAGATCCCTGCGCAACAATTTCACCACCGCCATCACCGCCTTCTGGCCCAAGATCAATAACCCAGTCTGCAGTCTTAATCACATCCAGATTGTGCTCTATTACTACCACTGTATTGCCACGATCTCGCAAGTGATGCAGAACACGTAATAGCAACTCAATATCATGAAAATGTAGCCCGGTGGTTGGTTCGTCGAGTATATACAGGGTTTGTCCAGTATCCCGTCGCGATAATTCTTTCGATAATTTGACACGTTGTGCTTCACCGCCGGATAAAGTCACAGCATTTTGCCCTAAAGTCAGATAGCTCAAACCAACATCCATCAAAGTCGTTAGCTTTTTTGCTAATGAGGGTATGGCTTCGAAAAATACACTGGCTTCTTCGACAGTCATTTCCAAAACTTCAAAAATTGTTTTACCTTTGTAGCGAATTTCCAGTGTTTCACGATTGTAGCGTTGACCATTACAAATATCACAAGGCACATAGATATCAGGTAAAAAATGCATCTCGACTTTGATCACACCATCACCTTTGCAAGCTGAGCAACGCCCTCCTTTGACATTAAAACTGAAACGTCCTGGCAAGTATCCGCGTGACCGTGCTTCTGGAGTTGCCGAGAATAATTCCCGAACCGGAGTAAACAAACCAGTATAAGTCGCGGGATTGGAACGCGGAGTGCGTCCGATTGGACTCTGGTTGATATCGATCACTTTATCCAGATGCTCTAAGCCAGAAATTGAATCACAAGCCGAAGGTTTAAGGCTGGCGCGGTTTAATTCCCGCGCTGCATATCGGTATAAGGTGTCATTAATCAGTGTCGATTTACCTGAACCAGAAACACCAGTGATACACGTAAACAAACCCAGCGGTAGATTGACTGTTACATTCTTTAAATTATGACCCGTAGCGTTACTGATACATAATTGACGCTCAGCGTCTGGCTTGTGGAGTTTTTTGGGGATAGCTATTTGTAGTCGTCCAGACAAATATTTTCCGGTTAATGAGTCAGGATGTTGAATGACTTGTTCCGGAGTGCCTTGAGCAACAATGTGTCCTCCATGTATACCAGCTCCTGGTCCGATATCGACGGCATAATCAGCTGTTCGAATTGCTTCTTCGTCATGCTCAACAACAATCACTGTGTTGCCTAGGTCACGCAGATGAAACAATGTCTTGAGCAGACGTTGATTATCACGCTGGTGCAAACCAATTGATGGCTCGTCAAGCACATACATCACTCCAACTAACCCGGCTCCAATCTGACTGGCAAGCCGGATGCGTTGCGCTTCTCCACCAGATAACGTTTCTGCACTACGATCCAGCGATAAGTAATCCAGTCCCACATTAATCAGAAACTCCAGTCGCGCTTTGATTTCCTTTATTATCGGAGTTGCAATTTCTCCACGCTTACCGAGTAATTCCAGCGTTTCAAAAAACCCCAAAGTCTGTTTGATTGAGCGCTTGGTCATATCGGGCAGCGCTGTGTCTTCAATAAAAACATGGCGCGCAGCAGTGTTTAGACGACTGCCATCACAACCCGGACAGGGCTTGCTGGATCGATATTTACTCAATTCCTCTTGCACAGAGCTCGAATCAGTTTCTCGATAGCGACGTTCCATAATTGGTACCACGCCTTCGAATGGGTGATTTCTGCGCCGGATACGTCCACGTGCAGTCACCTGCTCGAAACTGATGATTTCACTACCACTGCCATATAAGACAATGTCTTGAAGATCTACGGGTAAATCCTGAAATGGACAATCTGGATCAAACCCGTAATGATTAGCGAGTGAAGTAATGAGTTGATAATAGTAGGCATTGCGTTTATCCCATCCGCGAATTGCACCACCAGACAAACTCAGCTCAGAGTTAGGAACCACCAGGGAAGCATCAAAAAAGCGTGTTGAACCTAAGCCATCGCATTCAGGGCAAGCACCTTTGGGGTTGTTGAAAGAAAAAATTCTTGGTTCTAGTTCACTTAAACTATATCCACATTGATTACAAGCAAAGCGATTGGAAAACAACAGATTCTGATCGTCATTTTCCATCGACATAGCAATGGTAATTCCGTCCGCAAGATTAAGCGCTGCCTCAAATGACTCAGCCAGGCGCACAGATAAATCTTCACGAATCCGAAAACGATCCACAATCACTTCAATAGTATGTTGTTTGCGTAAATCCAGCGTTGGTGGATCATCTAATTCATAGATTTCACCATTGATTCGTGCTCGAATAAATCCTTGACTCTGTAGATCTTGTAACAGTTGGATATGTTCACCTTTACGCTGATTGACCACTGGAGCCAATAACATCCAGCGACTTTGATCAGGCAGCGCCAACACCTGATCAACCATTTGGCTAATGGTCTGAGCTTCCAGCGAGGTATTATGTTCAGGACACCTGGGCTCACCAGCGCGCGCAAACAGCAAACGTAGATAATCATAAATTTCAGTAATAGTGCCAACAGTGGATCGTGGATTATGTGAAGTTGATTTTTGCTCGATCGATATGGCTGGCGACAAACCTTCAATATGATCAACATCCGGCTTTTCCATCATCGATAAAAATTGCCGTGCATAGGCTGATAACGATTCGACATAGCGCCGCTGGCCTTCAGCGTAAATCGTATCGAACGCCAGTGACGATTTACCAGAGCCCGATAAGCCAGTAATCACAATCAATTGATTGCGCGGCAAATCAATATCAATACTTTTAAGATTATGGGTGCGCGCACCACGGATAGAAATCTGTTTCATAGTTCACTACAAGGTCAAATTAACCTGTTAATATATGCTGTTTTAGATCACAAACGCAAAGTGGATCGTTCTATAATTTCTATGTTTAAGAGTTATCTACGGTGCAATTATTTCAAGAACCCTTAAGATTTATACGCTTGGGGGTTTCTCATAAGGCAACTGGAAATTAATAACCCACCCATATTGCAAAGAATTTTTGTTTGTCTTCGATCTTGTTGCGTAGAGCACATAGCAAGCTATGTAACC
>JAZGEP010000040.1:0-2682 GCA_036478815.1 Methylococcales bacterium | reverse complement strand
ACTTCTGCATCACCCGGTGATGCAACCGCACCGCGGGGGTTGTTGGCGTGTGCGGTGCTGAATGTGGCGATTAGCAAGAGTAAGGGGAGAATGAACCCTTGAATCATGTGCTTCGATGAAATCGTTTTTATCATTTATCTAACCCTCTTTTTAGATACATTTTAAAATTGCCAGATTGTTACTCTGTTAAAGACACAGAGAATCAGGCGACTTTTTTCACCGCTCTATCATAATTCGGTGAGTTCCCATTACGCCAGTATCTTGTTCGTTCATTTTCGTTCGTTTGTAAATACATATAAAAAATCAAACGGTTAAGGAGGAAGGCGTTAAGAAATGAAAGTGAAAAGCTACTTAATGGCTTTGTTTTGAAGCTGAAAAGGCCACGTCATTACGAGCGAGGTGCGCCAATCCCATGGTGTTTCGGGCAGTTGTTTTGGTGTAAGTATTGGGATTGCTGCATCACTTCGTTTCCCGCAATGATGATAGTTTAATTTTTTACTGGAATTACACCTGATAATAATGTCCGATAAACATCCAGTGAAGTTTGCAGTGTCTCTTGCGCAGTAACGCAGTCATCAGGAAGCTTATGCAGAACAAATTCAGCAGTATCAATGACGCGCTTGCTGCGCGGATTTTTTGGGCAGCTTTCCAGGCTGAGGTATTTATCCAGAGTTCGAGTGGTTGGTGTAGATTTATCAATATACACTGGCCAAATGCCACTTTGTTCAGCCAATGAGAGCTTGGATTTCCCCAGCTCACTTTCCCAGATAGCAAGCGAGATACTCATTATGCTAACGGCCTGCTGGCGCAGTTGCGTCTTATCCACGCTGGCCTCGCCGTCGGCCGCCTCTCCCAAGTTGCCCAGACCCAGCACTAACGAAGGATTGTTTTTAGCAAATTCCAGCAGGCTGGCGAGTGATTGTTCTACTGCGTCCTGTCGTTGCTCGCTTTGTTCTGAATTTGCTGTGTTTTCCGTTTTTTCTCTTAGCGCAATGGCATGACCCTGTTGGCCCATAACATCAAGCGTATTGATCACTACATCACAATTTAATGTCTGGCCGTTTTTGCAGCGGCATTCCAGTGTGGTGTTCATTTTGCCATCGGCATGAGCTTCTATTTTCTTGGCCATCAACGCAATGTCATCAACAAAAAGATCGGCCAGGTCAAGATCGTTGATCTCTTCAGACGTATAACCAAAATGCGACGCAGCGGATCGGTTAAAAAATACTATTTCATTATCCTTGTCGAGACACAGTATGGCACTTTCATCCAGGTCCAGTAAACGCTCAAGATCGTTGGTGCGCGTTCGTACCTGACTGGCCATGGTGTTGAAGGCGGTTGTAAGCTCATGAAACTCTCTTAGTGCTGTACTATTTTCCACAGGGTCGAATTTGCCCTGCGTCACCTTGCGCATATTTTTTACCATGGCATCAACGGGCGATAACATAAAACGTGAGAACAACCACATCGCCAGTAACAATGTGGCGAGAACTAACAGTAGAAAGCCTGACACTGTTACTGTGCGGATACGTGCCATTTCTTGATTGAGTTCCTCAACATTTTCTAGCCCAACAATACGAAAAGCAGGTTGGCCATCTGAGGTGTTTAGCAAATATTCTACGGGTAGATATTCCTCTGCATTGTTATGATTTACTGTGTTGAGAAGCTCACCTGTCATGGCATAAAAGCTGACAGGCGTTTGCGTAATATTGGCGATCGCTTCAAGATTAAATAGTGGATCAACAATCACTTCAAGAAAACCAACAGGGCGCAAACCACCCAGAGGAATAACAGATGAATGCAATGGCCCGACAGAGGTTAACCACAGGGCATCGACACCTTTAAGTCTGTCCTGTTTTGGGCGCGCGCTTATTAACTCTATTAGATAGGACGGAAGTTGTTGTTCGATGCCAGATGTCCCTGCGCTACTCTCCGCGATAAAGTTTAGTTCAAGATCATAAACGCGCAGTTTCACCAGATTGATTTCAGAGAAACCAACAAAACCATTGACGATAGGATCATTAAGTTGGTTAATTAATTGATCAGTAGGAGCATTGTGTATTACCGCATTAAATACTTTGACTAGTTTTTTGCTGTGCGCAAGTTTCGAGCCTAGATCAAAGCTTCGCTGCCGCAAACGGTGTTGCATTTCTTCGCTGGCGACTTCGATGACACGAGTAAGGCTGTGCATTTGTGCGTCGAGGGCAGATTGCCTGAAATAGGAACCGGCAAGCAGTGATAGCACGATAGCGACAATGCCGATCATGACAAAGATGGCAACGGTTACCGTTTTTATTGAGAGGGTTTTGATCTTCATTGTTTTAGCTGGTTAGGAGGATAAAACATACAACTTAAAACGCAGAAGCTTAAAGATAAGCGAATGAAATAGTGTATACGATCATTGCAGCAGGTCATTCAGTAACAATAGGCAGGCGTTTTTCAGACCATTCCTTCCAGCCACCGCGTATCCAGTAGATATTACTGTATCCCCAATCCTGTGCTTTGACGATAGCATTTGAGCTTCTCAGGCAGCGTACGCCATTGCAATAAAACAAAATGGCGCTTTCCTTATTCGTCACAATGTATTTTAAGTTGTGCTCTGTCATTTCAGTATCAAGCAGGCTCACTGCACCTTCGATATGACCTTTTACATATTCCAGTTTTTTACGCGAGTCGATGATA
>JAZGEP010000039.1:0-3222 GCA_036478815.1 Methylococcales bacterium | reverse complement strand
GCTGGAGATGCTGCTTGGGAAATCGAGCGTATGTCTGACATCATTTATGATCCAGATAGTCGTATGGCTGGAATGCTTTTCTTCTATGAAGAAGGTTCTGGTGATCGTCACATGGCTATCGTTGATGGTCCTCTAATTCCTGTATTCATGTAAGAATACTTTCTGATGCGCTTTTAGCATCAGGTCTTAGAGAAAAAGCCGAGGGTTATGCCCTCGGCTTTTTTTATGCCTGTTAATTACTCCTCACACATACGAAGAGTATAATTAAGGAATGATGATTTTATAACTTGTGCATTCTATCCCGCATTTCACACCAGTTGTTGAGATGATCGCTTACTACCTGGACTCACAAGGAATTTTATGAAGGAGTGGAATAACAGTGTGTATTTCTGACTGAATAAAATATCTTGTGGATTTAAAGAGTAATGAACGTGCATGGTTTCACTTGAACAATTATGACATATCAGAATGCTGAAGTTATTTCATGCATGTTCCTAAGCGAGGGCTCATCAGCTGGTGAGGCATGGGGGCAAGGTGTAGATGACATATATTAGACACGAATCAGAGAGTCTTAATTAACATGTCAGATAAACAATCGACGCTTGATGATTTTAAAAGCTCAGATTTTTATGAGTATGATATTAATCTTATGCGATACAAGTGGTCTGTCCAGTTGTTTCGTATAGTGCGTGCAGCTTTAAAGGTCAAGTTGACACTGCATGACGATCAAGACAGCGTTAATGACGGCCAAATATTTGTTATTAATCACTTTTCTAGATTTGAAACGTTTATTCCTCAGTATTTGATTTATGAAGAAACAGCTGCTGTCTGCTGCTCAATTACCCACAGTGAATTTTTTAAAGGTGATGATGCGTTTGCTCGTTATTTACTAGAAGTTGGCGGGGTACCACATGATTATTCCCAAATACTGCCGCTACTGGCTACTCAAATTTTAAGAGGACACAAGGCCATAGTGTTTCCTGAAGGCGGAATGGTCAAAAATCGTCATGTTGTTCATTCAGATGACGGTTATAAAATCTATTCTCGTACCGGTAAACAGTGGCGCAAACAACATACTGGCGCTGCTGTACTCGGTATTTGCCTAGAGATGTTTAAAGAGGCTGTTAACTATGCTTTTGAGCGCAATGACCACAAAAAGTTAAATTACTGGATGGGCCAGCTTAAGTTCGATAATTTGGACCATTTCCATCTGATTGTTCAACAACCTACATTGATAGTACCGGTAAACATCACGTTCTATCCAATTAGAGTCAACGATAACTTTTTGCTAAAGGGTGCGCGACTGCTGAACCCAGGAATTAAACACCGTCATTTGGAAGAGTTATTAATCGAAAGTAATATTGTGTTGCGTGAAACCGACATGGACATTCATCTCGGAGATCCAATTAATATGACGAGTTGTTGGGAGCAAAATGATCGTCGATTAAAGCAAACTATATTGCCTGATATAGGATCAATCAATCAGGTATTCAATCTTCAGGATTCAAAGCACACAACTACACAACGGTTGGCAAAGATAATTTATCGGAACGCAGAATGTATTCGTGATCAATATGCGCACACGATGTATAGAGCTGTGACTGTAAATTTGAGTCATTTAGCTTCAGTCTTGATTATGAAATGTATAGAGCGTAAACAACAATCAATAAAAAATACAATATTTCATATCACCTTGTATCTGGCGCTCAAACAGTTACAGCAACAGTCAACAGTAATTTTGCACGATAGCCTGCGAAATCCAGAATCTTATGGTTATTTACTCAATGGAATTACGAAAGGTCTACAGCGTTTTATCAACATGGCTATAGACAATCAACTAATCAGTGATACTGGTAGTGAATATCTGTTACTACCCAAATTAGAACAAGCATTTAGTGTTGATGAAATTCGCATGGAAAATTTGATAGCAGTTTATGCGAACGAAGTTGCAGCAATCAGTGAGATCAGTTTGGCAATTGATAACGCTCAGGTAACTGTCACCAGTGTAAATACAGCACAACTGGCGAAGTTGCGTTTTGACGATGAAATGGTTTTATTGCAATGGGATATTGAGCATGCTCCACAACCTGTGTATGACGGCATAGATTCATTCGCAGACGGCAATGATTCAAAAGAAATAAAGGAAACAGCTACTCAAAGTCCTGCGCCATTTTTATTAGAACCGCAAAACAAACTCAGTCAGCACGGAGTATTACTGATTCATGGTTTGCTCGCTTCTCCAGCAGAGGTACGACCGTTTGGAGAGTTTCTGGTTGAAATAGGATATACAGTGCTGGGGATACGCTTAAAAGGACATGGCACTACACCACTGGAACTGGCATCAGTTGGTAGAGATGAATGGTATCAATCAGTCAAACGCGCATATGATATTCTGTCGGGTATGGTCGAGCATATTCATTTGGTGGGGTTTTCAACAGGTGGTGCACTAGCACTATTATTGGCTTCAGAACGGCCTGAGAAAATAATGAGTGTTGCAGCTGTGTGCGTGCCGCTTAAATTTCAGAATCCCAATATGATGTTAATTTCGTTACTGCATGGAGTGAATCGTTTCACACAATGGGTAGCGACAAAAGATGCTATAAAAGCCTTTGTTCTCAATGATACAGAGCATCCAGAGATTAATTACCGACACGTGCCGGTGAGTGCGCTCTATGAGTTAAGACAGATGATTGATGAGCTAGAGAAGAAACTCAAGCATGTTATCTGCCCAGTCGCCTTGCTGCAAGCACAACATGATCCTATTGTTGATCCATCCAGTGCGCTGCGATTGTATGAGCAGTTAACCACTGCTGACGCAACGTTAATCCAGATTTCAGCAGATAATCACGGTATTTTGTATGCGAATACAGGGCAAGTCTGGGAACGGATTAAGGATTGTTTGCATGCTAGGAGGCTGTCCGAGAATAGAAGCCGTAGCGAGGGAAAGTGATTTTGAGTCCATTTTTTCGATTCAATGAGGCGAATACTTGTTGTATTGAACGAATTTAATCGGAACAATGGGCCAAAATCCGCTTTTCCGCAGTAGGCTCTCTATTCTCGGACAGCCTCCTAGTAGTCTTTCAATGTGATATTGCCGGGTATAGAAAGCCGATCAATGGTCATCTGCGTTGTTGCACTCGTTTGGATTAGCCTGTTAGTCCTGCTCTGCATAAACAGTTCAACGCAGCAAATAGTTGCATATCGACTTCCTGTAATCATCAA
>JAZGEP010000038.1:0-2749 GCA_036478815.1 Methylococcales bacterium | reverse complement strand
TCCCTGTCACGATAAGCCGCACCGTTTAAGACTGAGCCGTTGGTACCTGCGACTCACACCATATTCAAAGCCTGCCCCGTATTTATTACGGGGGCGCGAAAACAGGCGCATAGTGAGCTATGTAACTATTTTCGCAACACCGAAGATGAGCAAAAAGACAAGTCAATTGTTCAAGTTATTTCATGCACGTTCCTTAATGATTGCATCGAGATTATTCGGATGCTGCCCCGGAAAAGTTTCAACAGCCCGCGTTTTTCAAACTGCTTCAACAACCTGGAGATGACTTCACGTGCAGTACCAAGATGTGACGCTATATCTTGATGACTCATTTTGACTACCCCTTCATGATTTGCTGTTCGAATCAAAAAGCTCGCTAAACGCTGATTCATGCTAAGCGACATCGATTCTTCTAATGTCGACATCAAGTCAAAGATACGCGCAGATAATACACTAAAGGTAAAATTACGGATCGCGGGTTCTTCGCTATACAGTTGTTTGAAAATGACAGAAGGAATTGTTATTAGCTTTGTTGGCACTAAATCTACACTGCCCCAGGCTGGATAGCGCAATTCAGAAAACACGCAATTGAGTGCTAACAAACAGGATTCTCCAGGTAAGACTGTATACAAAGTAGTTTCATTGCCTTTCAAATCGATTGTGTATACACGTAAGCTTCCTGCTGTGACGAGATAAGCACCACTGACTGGATCGCCTTTAAAAATCAGTTCAGTTTTTGTATCGATCCGATTCTCAGTTGCTAAATCGTTAATCAAATTCAGTCCATTCTTGGATAAGCCTTCAAGTATTGGAAACAGGGTAATGATCTCGTTAGTTAACATGCGTGTTAATCCTTGAATCCGGGAATGATATTTAAATACTTGTCTGTAACCTGGGTCACGGATATTTATTGACTGATCAGTGATGATTGTTAGGGAGCCGTTCAGTAGACGATGAGCGGAAATTTATCACAGTCCTTAGGAGAATCATTATGCAAAAACTAAATCTCACTTTGAACATCAGTGCGCTTGCAATCCTTGTATTGATTAATACAACAAGTTTTGCTGCTACTAAAATAGCCAGCTTAACAGATGGTGAAATTATTGGAATTTATAATCAGGTGAATAGCTTTGATGTGGAAATGGCGTTATTAGCCACAACACAATCCAGTTCTGACAAAGTGATTCAATTAGCGAAATCCGTGTCAAATGATCATCGCTCAGTGCGTATCCAAGCCGCTGAATTAGCAGAAACACAGAGTATTGTTGTTTCAATACCTGAAATCAGACAAGCAGCCGCACTTCAGTTTTATAAAGCAAGCGTGAAATTATCCGCTATGAAAGGAGCAGAATTTGATCGCGCGTATTTATTACATGAAATTAAATTTCACACAAACGCTATGAAGGCAGTAAAAAACACATTACTGCCTGCTTCGCAGGATAAAGTTTTAAAGCAACATTTTCAAACAGTGCTTCCGCATTTTCAACATCATTTGCAACAAACAATTAATGTTGCTCAAGAGCTAGGTTATTACCAATACCAGGAGAAATAGTAGTTCTGCATGACATATTCTGGTTGAGATTGTATCCCAACGTATGAATTTATTGCTGCAAGCATCAGCGTTAACCAATAGTCATAAGTACAGAGCATCATTAGGTAAGGACTGGGGATTCAATAACCTTCTCAGTTCTAAGGAATATTATTGCTTCATCATACAGCGGATTGTTTGGTATTTGGTTTACCCGAACCGTCCGTCTATTCTGGGCTTGATTAACATCGGGGCATAAGTAAAAACAAATAATACAAAGCTACTGATCCAGCAGACTTGTGCGGCGGCGATCAGCCAGAAATAATAGCCAGGAAAAATAAGAGGAAAAATAACTCGAATGATGGCTCCAGCAATCAATAAGCTAAAAACAGTGGTTAAAATGGCTGGTGGCTCATAGACATTTCTTCCGGTGTGTCCCAGTGTGACTCTGCACATCATGCCTGCTGTAATGATGCCGATCCCGCCAGATGCATAAGCATGTGTGGAGAGCCAAGGTGATAATCCCAGCCAGGGTGTGACCGCTTTTAACCCAAAACCTAACACAATGAAGCTATAACCTATATACAGCACCCAGAGTAGCGGTTTTTGCCAGATACATTTTGCATGCCAGCCCCAAAGTCGAATAGAGTGCAGCACAAAAAGTATAGTGGCAAGAACGCTGGCCAACATTGCCTGCTTTAGGAATACATCAGCAATCACAAATATCAAAAAAGCCAAAAAGCTACTGATGTCCAACCATTTCCAGTTTTGGATGGTCGCTACTTCATCGATACCTTTTTCAATAAAGAAAGGGATAACCCGTCTGCCCATTAACATGATCAGTGCGATAACGAAATAAAACCCACTATACAAACCCCAATAGATCGCATCTGTGGGTAGAATTTCCAACAATCCCAAGTAGAAAAGCAGATTGCTCCCCGTCATTAAAGCGACCTTTAGAATAACAGGCAGCTGTTTCCATTGTTGCGTCTTAATAATGGGGATAAGGCTGGCTATCAACAAACCTGTCATAAACAGCAAGTCAGTACATGCCATTAATAACAGCGCTGAATCCAGATTGGAAAAAGGTAACAGCCGCGCGATTAGCCAGAGTAAACTCAGGATCAATAAACCGTTTCCGTGTAAGGTTTGTGTGTTGGTCCAATTTCCAATCGCCGTGAGTAAAAATCCACTGATGACAGCCATACTGAAACCAAACACCAT
>JAZGEP010000037.1:0-4128 GCA_036478815.1 Methylococcales bacterium | reverse complement strand
TGACTTGTCTTTTTGTCCGTCTTCCGCGTTGTAGAAACAGTTGCGTAGCTTGCTATGCGCCTATTTCTACGCCTTGAAGACGAACAAAAATCCTGCGTCAAACTTTCGTATATTATTAAATCCTCGCTCCTTAATAAAAGAAATGATGGTAGATTCTAATAACCATGATAAACAGAACATTAATAGCAAGTTATATGACGTTATCTAACTTGGTAGTACTGTCTCCGGTCTGTACGGCTGATAACCTGCTCGGTTTTGAGGATACAATAGAGAAGGCGCTTAAAATTGGTGGTGGTAAAATCAATATCGATTTGAGTTGGCGTTTTGAATATGCAGATGACTCTTCGAAAAAGCGACAAGGTTATGGCGATCCATTTCGAATCCGCCTAGGCTACCTGACTCCTGAATATCATGGATTATCCGCATTCGCTGAATATGAGGGTGTACAGACAGTGTTTGCTGGAAAGTACAATAGCGTGGTCAATCAAAACAATACCAATCGAGCGACTATTGCCGACCCTGAACGCCATGAAGTCAACAGATTATGGCTGCAATACTCTGGAATTCCAGATACCTATTTAAAAATTGGACGACAGCGTATTAAATTCGATAATGACCGTTTTATTGGTAATGTTGGCTGGAGACAATTGGAACAAACATTCGATGCTGTTAGATTAACAAATGACTCCTTGGAAGATACTGAATTGAATGCAGGTTATATCTGGAAACAACGTGATATTTTTTCCAATAACATCAATATGGATACATTCTTCGTCAATGCATTCTACAACGGTTTCGAATATGGAAAAATCACTGGCTATGCTTATTTGCAAGATTATGATGCTGCTGGTGACAGCCTTGCATTTAAACGTTCCAATCAAACTTATGGGATAAGCTTTCAAGGCGCAGCACCAATTTACACGGGGATCAATCTGGTTTATAAAGCTGAATTTGCTCGCCAGTGGGATTTTCAGGATAATCCAGAAAATTATACGAGCAATTACTGGAATGGTGAGCTCGGTTTCGATATCTCTGGTGTCACTATCAAAGGTGGGATCGAGCAACTCTCAGCTGACAATGGCATTGGTTTCCAAACTCCATTGGCAACACTGCATGCATTTAATGGTTGGGCCGACCTGTTTCTAGCGACACCACCGAATGGATTGCAAGATATTTACGTATCCGTTGGTACCAAAATTTATGGTATCAAGCTATTGGGTGTCTATCATCATTTCAGTGATGAAGATGGTGATGTTGACTACGGAGATGAATTTAACGCATTAGCTGTCAAGAAATTTGGTAAGCATTATTCGGTTTTACTCAAATATGCCCATTATGAAGCGGACACTTTTAAAACGGATGCTGATAAATTCTGGCTACAATTAGGGATGAGTTTTTAAATAACAGTGTATTTTCCAATTAACAAATGAGTCAAATCAGTTCTTGGTAGAGTATCTTAAAAATCAGGCTTTTTTCTGTTGATTAATTTCCATCTATAAGGTTTAAATCTTCTAGATGGAAATTAATAATAAGATGAGATATTATTAACGATCAAAGTTAATGGCTTAGGAACGTGTATGGAATAACTTGAACAATTATGACACAGGGTTTTTGTTTCTGACTAAGCGATCTCAGGAGGCGCATAGTGATTCTATGTAACGATTGAGATCGCTTAATCAGAAGCAAAAAGACAAGTCAGAATGTTCAAGTTATTTCATGCACGTTCCTTAGTCACCAATAGACTTATTTTTTGACCATTCTCCTACTATTTTAAAGTTCTCTGAAAAACCCAATATTACAGTATCATTGTATCGATTAATTTTAACATTGCTTGAAATTTAAAACGGTATATCATCTTCAAAATCACTGTTATCAACTGGTGCGCTTTGTGGCGCTGAAGCTGCTTGGTTTTGAGTTGGGGCGGGTTGATTTGGAGCGAGCCCCGACTGTTGTGGCTGACCAAAATTTGCTGTTCCTTCAGATTGTTTACTATCAAGGAATTGCATTTCACGAGCAACAATTTCGGTAGTATAGCGATCTTGTCCATCCTGGCCTTGCCATTTGTTGGTGCGAAGGCTGCCTTCTATGTATATTTTGCTGCCTTTTCTGAGGTATTCGCCTGCTATTTCAGCCTGCCTGTTGAACAGCACAATTCTGTGCCATTCAGTGCGTTCCTGGTTTTCACCGGTTTGTTTGTCTTTCCAGCGTTCAGAGGTGGCTAGACGCAAATTGGTTACGGCACCTCCACTTGGCATATAACGAACCTCGGGATCTGCCCCGAGATTGCCAATAAGCATTACTTTGTTCAAAGCCATCGCTCTCTCCTGATAATTGTCTAATTAGAATTTGTTGCTTGCTTGCCAAGCAAATCTTCCAGTGCTTGCATGTTTAGTTGTGATTTGTTGACTTTTAAATAGGCGACAGCATCTTCTGGTACGATAACCGCCTCCTCTATACCAACTATTTTAGCGACATCCCGTGATAATTGTTTTGCCTGTTCACGACTGTTGATATCTACTGACCATAACATGCTGCTGATATGTCGGGGTGGTTTCATAAACGAAGCAACCATTGCCCAGACTAAAACAAAAATTGCTATGATCAAAAATACCGTGGTTGCACCCCATTGCCCTGAAATCCAGCCTGACAGTGTGCCACCACAGAATGCCCCTAAAAACTGACTTGTAGAATAAATACCCATGGCTGTGCCTTTGGAATCGGCTGGTGCCAGTTTTGAAACCAGTGAGGGTAGCGTGGCTTCCAGCACATTAAATCCTGCAAAAAACACAAACATCGACAAGCCAATCGTTAACACACTGTCATGGAATAGTGCAAAACCGATTTCAGCAAAGCTGACCAGCATAATTGCCGATAAAAACACTGTTTTCATTTTGCGCTTGCTTTCGGCAATAATGACCATAGGAATCATCACGCAAATCGATAACAGCAATGTTGGCAAATAGATTTTCCAGTGTTCTACCACTGGCAATCCGGCCTGAATAATGAGTATGGGTAATACCACAAAGCCAGCAGTCAACACTAAATGCAATACAAAAATACCAAAATCCAGGCGCAACAATTCAGGATTTCTGATGACTTGGTGTATGAGCGCTGGTAGTGTCTCTGCATCACGATGAAAGCGCTCTCTCACTGGATTAGGAATCAGTGTAAACAAAATCACGATTGCGCTAATTGCTAGTCCGGCTGTCAACCAGAAGATGCCGGATAACCCGACGTGACTGGCAATGATAGGCCCAGCTATCAATGACACCGCAAATGCGAGACCAATGCTCATGCCGATAGTGGCCATTGCTTTGGTGCGTTGATCTTCACGCGTTAGATCGGCAAGCAATGCCATGGTTGCTGCTGCGATAGCGCCGCTGCCTTGTAAAGCGCGACCAGCGATGACACCATAAATTGAATCTGCTAGTGCAGCGACAATACTGCCTGCTGCAAACAAACACAATCCCAGTGCAATGACTTTTTTGCGCCCAAAGCGATCTGAAGCCATGCCAAATGGAATTTGTAGTATTGCCTGGGTTAAACCATAAGCGCTAATGGCAAGGCCAATTAACAATGGTGTTGCCGATTGCAGATGTTGTGCAAATGCAGAAAACACCGGCAGAATCATAAACAACCCCAGCATTCGCATTGCATAAATAGTTGCCAACCCTCCCGTAGCTTTTGTTTCTGACGGGCTCATTGTTGTTTTAGTTTTATTTGTAGTTGCCAATACCAATTCTCTATTGTTGTCTTTTGTGTCTTTTGAAAGAGCTTAGGAACGCGCATGAAATAACTTCGACATGACTTGTCTTGTTGTCCGTCTTCGGTGTTGCCGCAACAGTTATATAGCTCACTATACGTCTGTTGCTGCGCCTTGAAGACAAACAACAATCCTGCGCCAGTTGTCGAAGTTATTCCATGCACGTTCCTTAGGAACTGGAATTAAACAACCCACCCACCTTTGCTTGCCTTTTGTCCGTCTTCGATCTTGTTGCTTCGGTTACATAGCTTGCTATGTGCTCTACGCAACAAGATCGAAGACAAACAAAAATTCTTTGCAATATGGGTGGGTTATTAATTTCCAGTTGCCTTATGAGAAACCCCCAAGCGTATAAATCTTAAGGG
>JAZGEP010000036.1:0-7565 GCA_036478815.1 Methylococcales bacterium | reverse complement strand
GCAGGATTTTTGTTTCTGACCGAACCATCTCAAAAGGCGCATAGTCATTCTACGCAACGATTGAGATTGCGTTGGTCAGGAGCAAAAAGACAAGCAAGGTTGGTAACTTTATTTCGTCAAACCACCTTATTGATTTCGATCAGCTTTTTCTTGCAACCCCGACAATCCAAAACGGCGACTAAGTTCAGCTAAGACAGCATCAGGCGATAAACCTTGTTGACTTAGTAATACCAAGGTGTGAAACCATAAATCAGCGACTTCATAGATGATTTTGTCTGGATCGCCATCTTTGGCAGCCATTACAGTCTCTGTTGCTTCCTCGCCGATTTTCTTGAGTATTGCATCTAAGCCCTTGGCATAAAGACTGGAGACATAGGAGCTTTCTGGATCAGCTTGTTTACGTTGTTCCAAAACAATCGCTATTTGGTTAAGAATATCGCTCATGATGATTGCTACAAATATGAAAAGTGTTATAAGTTACTCGGAGTAATTTAGAGTCTTGGTAGTATGATTGTGTACTGGTGTTATTGTCTTTTGTTATGTGCTGTCGAGTGTTAAGCAAAGATTAATCGTATGAAGTCAAATAGGTGTTAGAAATAATAAACGTCCCTGGTGTAAGTCTTCACGCTCTCGCTCGACTAGGAGGCTGTCCGAATCTTTTTGTAAAAAGAACGTTCCAAAGGATTAATTTGTTGATGTCTAACAACTTGGAGTTTTGATGAATTAATGGTCTGGTTGATAAATGGTTTTAGGATCTTTAAGAACTGGGTCAATAACGCTCCATTGATCGTTTTCCAATCGACGGAAAAAACAATGTTTACGGCCTGTATGGCAGGCAATTCCGCCAATTTGTTCTACGCGTAACAGAATGACATCTGCGTCACAATCAAGGCGTATTTCTTTGATATTTTGTTGATGTCCTGATTCTTCTCCTTTACGCCAGAACTTCTGCCGAGATCGGGACCAATAGACCGCCCACCCTTGTTCTGTAGTTTGACGAAGTGCTTCTTTGTTCATCCAGGCGACCATCAATACGTCACCAGTTTGCCAGTCTTGCGCGATCGCCGGGGCTAGGCCGTCACTATCCCACACAACCTCATCCAGCCAGCTCTCATTCATTGTAGGCGCATCTCGATGCCTTGATCTGCCATGTGTTGTTTAGCTTGCTGGATTGAATATTCGCCAAAGTGAAAAATACTGGCCGCCAGCACTGCGTCTGCTTTTCCTTTGAGAACGCCATCAGCAAGATGTTGAAGATTACCGACACCACCGGAGGCAATGACAGGCACTGCGACTGCTTCACTGATTGCTCGAGTCAGCTCTAGGTCAAAGCCAATTTTCGTGCCGTCTCTATCCATACTGGTTAGTAAAATTTCACCAGCACCAAAATCGACCATTTTTATCGCCCATTCAATAGCGTTGATACCTGTGGGCTTTCGACCACCATGTGTGAAAATGTCCCAGCGTGCGGCTTTGTTTTCATGACTGACTTTTTTCGCATCAATGGCGACAACGATGCATTGTGAACCAAATCGATCTGCTGCTTGTTTGACAAATTCAGGAGTAAAGACTGCTGCGGTATTGATGCCAACTTTATCTGCACCCGCGTTGAGCATACGTCTGATATCTTGTAAGGTGCGGATTCCTCCGCCGACAGTGAGTGGGATGAAAACCTCGCCAGCGACTTGCTCTACGACGTGAACCATGGTTTCACGATCACCAGAACTGGCGGTAATATCCAGAAATGTTAATTCATCAGCGCCTTCACGATCATAGCGACGGGCAATTTCAACTGGGTCGCCAGCATCACGAATATCCACAAATTGAACGCCTTTGACAACGCGACCATCATCAACATCCAGGCATGGAATTATGCGTTTTGCTAAAGTCATTGTTTAATACTGTGGTGTGGTCGAAAATTGAGCCGCAAGCTTCAGTCCTTCGGAAAAATCTAAAGCACCTTCGTAAATTGCCCGGCCAGTAATTGCGCCGATGACACCATCATTGGCGATGGGGCGCAGGGCTTCAACATCTTCAAGACTACTGATTCCGCCAGATGCAATGACTGGAATGCGGATTGCTCTGGCGAGACGACCTGTTGCCTCGACGTTGACGCCTTGCATCATTCCGTCACGATCAATGTCTGTATAGATGATCGCTTCTACACCAGCCAGCTCAAATTGCTGGGCTAGATCGATAACATCATGATGGGACAGTTTTGACCAACCATCAACAGCGACTTTGCCATTTTTGGCGTCCAGCCCAACAATAATATGACCAGGAAATTCACTGGCAACATTATCGACAAAATGAGGAGTGCTAACCGCTTTAGAGCCAATAATCACATAACGGACACCTGCATTTAAGTAGGTCTGGATGGTGTCTTCACTGCGGATACCACCGCCAACCTGGATATCAATGTCTGGGTAGGCTTCAACAATATCATGGATTACATCGGCATTTTGGGGCTCACCTGCAAATGCTCCGTTCAAATCGACCAGATGCAAGCGCTGCGTACCAGCTTTTACCCAACGACCTGCAACAGCGACTGGATCATCAGAAAAAACTGTGTCATCTTCCATGCGCCCTTGACGCAAGCGTACGCATTTTCCATCTTTAAGATCTATTGCCGGAATTAATATCATGTTAAACACACATTGTTTTAATTATTTAGATTGTGGAACGTGCACGGAATAAGTTGCATGATTATGACACAGGAGCAAAAAGATAAGCCAGAATGTTTGATTGTCTTTAGTCGTTTCAATAGACTCATAGTAAGCTCTATAACTGTTGCTACAACTCAGAAGATGGGGGAAAAGCCAGTTGCACAAGTTGTTTTAGTCACGATTCTAAACCATTCCAATGAATAAAATTATCCAACAACTGTAAACCATAACGCTGACTTTTTTCGGGATGGAATTGTACTGCAAAAATATTATCTCGTGCTAAAGCACAACTGAATTTCTCAGGATACGCAGAGGTTCCAGCGCAATGTTCGGGCCTGGTGGGATTTGCGTAATAACTATGCACAAAATAAAAACGACTATTATCGGGAATGGAATTCCATAGAGGATGCTTTATCTGACTGACAGTATTCCAGCCCATATGCGGAATTTTGATGAGATCGCCATGGTTATTGTGCATGCCATTTGCGAATTTTTGCACACGACCTGGGAAAATGCCAAGACATTGCGTAGATCCACTTTCTTCGCTTTCATCAAGCATGATTTGTAGTCCGATACAAATGCCAAGTAATGGTTTTGTTTTGGCTACGTGGCGTACAGCTTGATCAAGCTTTGTAGTGACCAGGGCAGCCATGCAATCACCGATTGCACCGACACCTGGTAATATTACTCGATCTGCGGCCAGGATTTCGTCAGGGTTTGATGTAACCTGTACAATCGGTTTAGTGGGTATATGCTGTAGCGCTTTCGCTATGGAGTGGAGATTCCCCATTCCGTAATCAATTACTGCCACGGATGTCATGATAAGCCTTACTTGGTTAGATATTATTTTATGAGAAGCTCTATTGATTCTGGGTTAAGGAACCGGCAAGCAGTCACTTTGACAACGGGCGTAGACCGTTTCTCTGTCGAAATAGCTGTTTGTCTTCAAAGCGGAGCAATTGCTTCATAGTGAGTGATGTAACTGTTGCTGCAACGCCGAAGACGTCAGTTGCTAAAGTTGTTGCTTGCACGTTCCTTAGATTGTGATCCAAAATTATCAAGAGCAAGGCGATCAGCTTCTGTAAGATAACGCTATTGCAATTGTTGATCAACGTGGTTCTCGGACTTTGTACTGTTGAAAGAGCTAAAAGACAAGTCAGGCTTAGGTTGTTATTGAATCCTCGCTCTTTATAAAGCGCCTTTGGTTGATGGTAAAATTCCTGCCATTCGTGTATCCGGGGTTACGGCCATGCGCAATGCGCGACCAAAAGCTTTAAAAATGGTTTCTGCAATATGATGTGAGTTCAAACCACGTAAATTATCGATATGTAAGGTAACCCCAGCATGATTGACAAAACCTCTGAAAAATTCTAGCAGCAGGTCAACATCAAAATCACCAATGCGCGCGCGCGTGAATTCAACATTATAAGTGATCCCCGGACGGCCGGAAAAGTCGATTACTACACGCGACAAAGCTTCATCAAGAGGCACATAAGCGTGCCCATAACGCTGAATGCCTTTTTTGTCAGCTAATGCCTGGATAAAAGCTTGGCCTAAAGTGATGCCAATATCTTCGACTGTATGATGAGCGTCAATGTGTAAATCACCATTTGCTTTGACATCGATATCGAACATGCCGTGGCGTGCGATTTGATCTAGCATGTGATCTAGAAACGGCACACCTGTCTCAAAATTGGATTGCCCCGTGCCATTGAGGTTGATTGAAACGATGATTTGGGTTTCTAATGTATTGCGCTGTATACGCGCTTTTCGTTCAGTCATAAGGGGTTAAGCAAAAAAGTTGTACACAGATGCGCTTGGTTTTGTTTCATCTCCAAGGCACAGAAAGAGGCGCATATTCGTTGTAAGTACTCGATCATAAATATTTTAACATTTTACTTGTCTTTTTTATCATCTTCGGCGTTGCATAAACAGTTACATAGCTCACTATGCGCCTGTTGATGTCGATGCGTCTTGAATATGATAAAAAATCCTGCGTAAAATTGTTAAAATATTTATGATCGAGTACTTATAAAATCTTTGTACAATGGAGAAGGCGAAACGTAAGACAATAAAGATGTGCAGTTTTTTGTGCTTGAACTCTTATCTGCTTGTATCTTGTCTCTCAGCCGTGTAAGTGTTGATGATACGATACTATAACAGAAGCAAGTAGCGCTTAGGAGCAAGGATTTAATTACACCCGCAACATCTCAGAATTTTTGTTCATTTTCAGGGTAGATAGAGAACTATGTAACTATTTGAGTAACGCAGAAGATGAACAGAAAGACTAACATAAATGTTTTCATTTGAGCTGATTCTAGCTGATGCTTGTAGCACACAAAAATAGTTATCTTTATTTTAGTATGAGGTCATTTTGAATCAACTAGAGTTAGTTGTAGGTGTCATAAACCTCATGTTCATTTACAGGAAAAATAGCTATCTGTAGAAGAACTGAAATGAAAAGTCTTTAGAAGACGAGGTGGGGTGAACGATGGGGCTCGAACCCACGACCACCAGGATCACAACCCGGGGCTCTACCAACTGAGCTACGCTCACCATAACAAGGCTATTTGGCACGCTTGGCAGGAATCGAACCTGCAACCCTCGGCTTAGAAGGCCGATGCTCTATCCGGTTGAGCTACAAGCGCATAAACTGGTCGGGGTAGAGGGATTTGAACCCCCGACATCCTGCTCCCAAAGCAGGCGCGCTACCAAACTGCGCTATACCCCGTTTATATTAATTATCGCTGTAACTAACCACGTATCCAACAGCCGATTAATAGTACTCTGATAGTGAGATTTGGTCAACCAGAGTCGAATAAAAACCACATAAAAATATTTGGCTATTCGATAGAAGTGATTGCCAGAACTATACACAATGCCAGTAATCGCAAGACAAATGCTTTCCTGATTGCGTAAGTAGCTGAGCATAATTAATTTAATATTTTGCTGGTCTTTTTTCTCATCTTCGCCGTTGTACCAACAGTTACATAGCTCACTATAAAAGTGTATGCTGGATTTTCATGTACGGAGAGTATACATCACTAATCAACCCATAGTTTGGCTAGAAATGGTTGTATTTGATTTGAATTATTTTGGGCAATGGACTCTTTGAAATTACTAAATTTTGTTCGAAGTTCATCAATGTCATTCAGATTAGGTAATTTTAATTTGCTGTAAACCTGTTTCAGGTGTTGTGCATTTTTTTCATGTATTTCGGCAAGTCTTTCTTCGTATTTCATCAGTAATGACAAGTATTTGTCAGTAGAAACTGATTTAAACGGCTCTGTATCAGCCTGTAATAGCTGATTCATGGAAAACTTAGCCTTTTCAATGCTTTTACACTGATCAAAATTAACCCCCATGATATGTGCTTTTTCAAAATTTACATTAGTAAGATCGACGTTAATAAATTTCGCGCCTTCCAAATTAGCATGATCAAACCTGGTTTCAAAGATCTTAAGCTGAGTTTGTCCTTTGCCGCTATTTTCAAATGTTGCTTTGATTAAAGATGTATTAGAAAAGTTTGTTTTACGCAGGTCAACGTCTTTAAATTTGGATTCTTGCAGTGAACTATGAGAAAAATCTGCCTCGTATAAATTAACATCTTTGAATGTGCTGTCACTGAGATTGTAATTAATATATTTTCTTCTTGGAAGATTGAGTAGCTCACCTGAATCGGAAACAAACTCCACTTTGATTTGATGTTGATTGAGTTTCAGTATCTTTTCTATCGTGTTATCAGCAGTGTCTGATATTGTTTCTTCAGATTTTGCATAGTAATTTTCATCTCTGTATTCATCGCGGAGCTGAAGCAGAAAAGGTAAGGCTTCATCGCCATAAACACTCAGTGACATAATCCTTTGTTTTAAAGTGTCCTCCTGTGTCTTTTTTTTATCTGAAGGCTGATTAATAAGATTGATAATTTCGGAAAAGATTCCTGCCATTTGACTCAGATGTTGCGTCTTTAATCCCGCGTCAGCAATCATTCTAGAATTCTCTCTATTTTGGATCGCAATTTTATCGGCACTTTTTATTTGTTGGTCATTGACTTGCTGTGTCACATAAAAGGATGATCCCCCAATAACCAGAGGAATAAGAATAGGCTGTATAAAATCTTGCCACATTGATTTTAATTGCTGCAATTTAGAGTTGCTTTTTTTGGTGATGATGGATTCTAGCAACTTCTCACGATTCAGCTTCAGTTGGCGCCTGTCCTGACCAAATCTTCTCTCATTTGCACTTTGTAAACTAGCGTCGACCACCTGATCCTGAGAATCTTTGCGTTTTTGAGAATTGTCATTGCGCCTGTCAAACCCCGAAATTCTTCGTTCAGTTAATGGATAAATCATCGGTCGCTCCTCTTGTGTTTTATTGCGGGAGAACGATACAACAGAAATGTACCATTGTTAGCTAACCCACATACGTCTCTATGTCAGCAGATCGTTAGCTGAGTATTTCATACAGCCTGACATAAATCTATGAAATATTACCGAATCTAATCCGAATGTATAATTTCAGACAATTTAGGAGGCTGTCCGAGAATAGAAGTCGTCGTGAGGGAAAGCTGGTTTGAGATACATTTTCCCATTATTTTGGCGAATAGTTGCGCTATTTAACGAAAATAAGGGCCCGTGATCTAATAGCGGATGTGGCTAAATTCAGCGATTCCGCAGTAGGTTCTCTATTTCCGGACAGCCTCCCAGGCTATCAGTTGAAGTCTACCACCGATCTTACATGCAACAGATGCCAATCTCTTGATTGATTGGCAGTATTGGTTAATTTGGGCGATTGAGATGATGGCTTCAACAAGTATGGAACGTGCATGAAATAACTTGAACATTAACATTCTGGCTGGTCTTTTTGCTCCTGACGAAACCATCTCAATCGTTGCGTAGA
>JAZGEP010000035.1:0-4857 GCA_036478815.1 Methylococcales bacterium | reverse complement strand
TTGACATTGCACAAGACAGTATAGAAAAAATTCTGTCAACTGAAAGCTGGCAACAGGACGTTGGTACTGAAAAGGATTTTATTGATTTGTTGATACTGATTTTAGCGAAAGGCCAAACCAACCTGTTCGACAAATGGCAGAAGCAGTACGATCTGACTGATACATTAAAGCCACTTTACTACGCATTTCTAAATTTAGTACCGGGAAAATACCCGAATGAATTATTAAGAATGGGCTCTGAATTAAAACAAACGGTTGACGAAATACTCGACAAAATTGCGATTTACCAAGATAAATGGGACAACCATTAATCGGTAAAGTGATTCGGGTTGTTGTTCCATACTTTAACTTATGAAAGTGGAACCAATAACGTTGCTTGGTTTTGCAATCACACCTCTTTCGGTATCACTGGGGGCGTAATAGCATTATTTATCACTCTGTAAATGAAAGAAATGGTTCGACAGCAGCCATTAAATATAGTCCGAGTTCCGTTTCTTCAACATATCAATCTATAACTTGCCAAGATTAAATTAGCTTGAATAAAATGAATCCCACAGCGCAACAAAAATGGAACCAGATTTATCGCAATGCTGCATCGCCAGATCAATTACCGCAGCCCACCCAGGTTGTGTTTGATTTTGCACATTTATTACCTGCAACTGGACTTGCGCTGGATCTGGCCTGTGGAAAAGGTGGAAATGCGTTATATCTTGCCGCTCGCGGACTTGATTGTTCGGCGTGGGATATCTCGGATGTGGCGCTGCAACAATTAGCGGCTCAGGCTGAAACATCCAGGTTGACGGTTCATACTGAACTACGAGATATAGAAACAGAGATTTTGCCTACTGCCTGCTATGATGTTATTGTAGTCTCGCATTTTCTCAATAGGTCAATTTGTGATCAGATTGCCATGATGTTAAAACCAGGCGGGTTGTTGTTTTATCAAACATTTACAACAGACGCACTTACACTAGGGGTTGGGCCAAAAAATCCTGATTATCTCCTGCAGCCGAATGAGCTTATCCGACTATTCAAACTATTAAAGCTGCATGGATACAGGGAAGATGGATTAACCGGTGATTTAGAACATGGAATGAGTGGGCAGGCATATCTGGCTGCATCTAAGGCAACTGGAAATCAATAACCCGCTTATTTTACATGTCCTTATTTTGTCTGTTTTCTGACTAGCAACTGTGGTTACATAGTTCGCTATGCACCCAATGTTATTACTTAAAGATGAACAGTTATTTTGATAAAGAAAGAACCTGCGTAATATGGTACACGTTATATATTGCGGTTGCCTAGGAGGCTGTTCGAGAATAGAAGCCGTAGCGAGGGAAAGCAGTTTTGAGTCCACTTTTTCGATTAAATGAGGCGAATACTTGCAGTATTTAACGAATTTAATCGGAAAAATGGGCCAAAATCCGCTTTTCCGCAGTAGGTTTCTATTCTCGGGCAGCCTCCTATACCCAGATCAATGGAGAACACGAATCAATGATTCAAAGATTAGACCCTAAACAAACGTGGGAAATGTTGCAGAACAACCCCGAAGCAATGCTCATTGATGTGCGCTCTGCCGGTGAATATGCATTTGTGGGTCATCCACATCAAGCCGTTTTGATACCATGGAAAGAAGCGCCAGATTGGACAGCCAACCCCAATTTTATTCAGGACGTTGATGGGATCGTTGAGGATAAAAATACTCCACTGGTGCTAATGTGTCGTAGTGGACAGCGCTCAATGCAAGCTGCGCAGGCACTGGAAGCAGAAGGATATACCAATCTGGCAAATATGGAAGAAGGCTTCGAAGGCAATCTGGATGATGAAAAACATCGCAGTACAACCAATGGCTGGCGTTTTCATCAGCTCCCTTGGCGGCAATCATAAACAAATTGTGATTCATCACGTTACAAACGTGCATGAAATAACTTGAACATTCTGGCTGGTCTTTTTGCTCCTGACGCAACGATTTCAATCGTTGCGTAGAACAACTATGCGCCTCTTGAGATCGTTTCGTCAGAAACAAAAATCCTGCGTCATAATTGTTCAAGTTATTAAATTCTCGCTCCTTAGCAGGCTACACAGGTTATCAAATTGTGTCAGTGAATTGTCCTCTGCCGAGCTGCAATTAACTCAAGAACAGTTTGATGATACAATTCTGCCTACTGGTGTTTGGTTGAAGAGAATCAGTCCAGGTTAAATACATCTTATTGAACCTGTTCTTTTCTCGGACAGCCTCCTAAGCAGAATGAGTCATATCATGTAGGCACAATAAATCAGTTAATCATTCGATTTATCAGTTCCATTAGTTTCTGATGTCTTAATTTTTTTCTCTAGGAGGCTGTCCGAGAATAGAAGCCGTAGCGAGGGAAAGCGCTTTTGAGTCCATTTATTCGATTAAATGAGGCGAATACTTGTTGTATTGAACGAATTTAATCGAATCAATGGGCCAAAATCCGCTTTTCCGCAGTAGGCTTTCTATTCTCGGACAGCCTCCTAGGAAATTAATGCACAAAACTACTATTCTTAAAGAATCAGTAATGTTTTACCTAAATCCTGCGTGTGCGAGCACTTGCAGAATTTAGGTAAACATGATACCCCTCTAATTAATTTTATCTATCATTAAGGAAATCTTTGAATGCAGTCAGTTGAACGACTTCGTAATATTGCAATTATTGCCCATGTTGATCATGGTAAAACCACGCTGGTTGATCAGCTGTTAACTCAATCCGGGACTATGGACTTACGCGGTCAAAGTGCGGAGCGGATGATGGACAGTAATGATCAGGAAAAAGAACGTGGTATCACCATTCTGGCCAAGAATACTGCAATTCACTGGAATGACTACAAAATCAATATTGTTGATACCCCTGGTCATGCCGACTTTGGTGGCGAAGTTGAACGTATTTTATCCATGGTCGACAGTGTTCTGTTATTGGTTGATGCGGTTGATGGGCCCATGCCACAAACACGATTTGTTTCCCAGAAAGCCTTGGCAATGGGGTTGCAGCCAATCGTAGTGGTTAATAAAATTGATCGTGATGGTGCACGCCCAGACTGGGTGGTCGATCAAACCTTTGATTTGTTTGATCATCTGGGTGCAACAGATGAGCAAATGGACTTTCCGGTTATTTATACATCGGCACTGCAAGGCTATGCAGGAATGCATTCTGATGTGAATGAGGGAGATATGCAGCCCTTGTTTGAGATGATTGTCAGAGAAGTCGCACCCCCAGCGGTTGATCTTGAAGGTGCGTTTCAAATGCAAATCAGTAGCCTGGATTACAGTTCTTACGTTGGTATTATTGGCGTTGGTCGAGTTCAGCGTGGCACGGTTAGTAAAAATGCAAATGTAGTGATTGTTGACGGTGATCATACGCGTCGAGGTCGTATTTTGCAGGTGCAAAGTTTTCTTGGGTTGGAGCGTATTGATGTTGATCAAGCTTCAGCAGGCGATATTATTAGTATCAGCGGGATCGAAAATTTGCAAATATCGGAAACCCTGTGTAATCCAGACCAGCCAGAAGCGTTACCACCACTGTCGGTTGATGAACCAACAGTGACCATGACTTTCCAAGTCAACAAATCACCGTTTGCTGGTCGAGATGGAAAATTTCTGACATCGCGCCAGATCCGGGAACGGCTGATGCTGGAACAAACACATAATGTCGCATTACAGGTCGAAGACACATCCGATCCCGATCAGTTCAAAGTCTCTGGCCGAGGTGAGTTGCATTTATCGGTGTTGATAGAAACCATGCGTCGAGAAGGCTATGAATTGGGGGTTTCGCGACCACAAGTGATTCAAAAAGAAATTGAAGGGGTGCTGTGTGAGCCTTATGAATATGCCACTATCGAAGTAGAGGTAGAACATCAAGGCGCCATTATGGAAATGATGGGTGAACGCAAAGCGGATTTAAAAAATCTGGAAACCGATGGCAAAGGACGCGTGCGTCTAGAATACATTGTAGCAACGCGGGGATTGATCGGCTTTCAGACTGATTTTCTGACTAAAACTTCAGGCAGCGGTCTGATTTCCCATATTTTTGATCACTATGCTCAGATTAAAGCAGGTGTTTCTAATAATCGGAAAAATGGCGTACTGATTTCCAATGTCACCGGTAAAGTACTTGGATTTGCGCTGTTTAATTTGCAAGAACGCGGGCGTTTATTTTCCAGTCATGGTGATGAAGTCTATGAAGGCTGTCTGATTGGTATTCATTCGCGCGGCAATGATTTAGTGGTTAATCCTACCAAAGGTAAGCAGCTTACCAATATTCGTGCTGCCGGGACTGATGAAAACATTGTTCTTGTTCCACCAATTATCATGTCGCTTGAACAAGCGCTGGAGTTTATTGAGGATGACGAATTGGTGGAAATTACTCCGAAAAACATACGATTACGCAAAAGATTATTAACTGAGAATGAGCGCAAGCGGGCGAGTAGAGTGAAGAAAGTAGATGATGATGTGTGACAAGGCGTGATTGTTTTTTCAAGTAGGGGCAATTCCTTGTGGTTGCTCTGCCTGTTCACATGCGTTATATAGTTATTATTACGGTAACTACTGCGTATCTGTAACTGCTCAGATTGCCCTCTAGTTTGTACAAGAGCAAGGCGAAAGCGCGGAGTTTATAAGTATAAATGAGCACTTTCCAGTCAGCGATTGGACAAACTAGAGGGTAAGCTGAGTAGTTAGGTAGTTTGACGAAATAAAGTTACCAACCTTGCTTGTCTTTTTGCTCCTGACCAACGCAATCTCAATCGTTGCGTAGAATGACTATGCGCCTCTTGAGATAGTTTGGTCAGAAACAAAAATCCTGCGCAATCTTGGTAACTTTATTCCGTCAAACCACCTTA
>JAZGEP010000034.1:0-5540 GCA_036478815.1 Methylococcales bacterium | reverse complement strand
GGCACCAGTGACACTTCACAAGTAATTTTACAAAGCGTTTTTAAGCGATAAATAACATGGGAATCGGAAGGGATGGTAACGGCTTGGTTAGAAAAGGAATTGATTAATGAATTCATGGTTTAGAATTTTTAGTGTCTCGTTTTTGATTTTCAGCAGTCAACAGAGTCTGTCTGCGAATTTCACAATTGCCGAGACCCCGTTATTTTTGAATCAATCGGTTAATCCTAAAGTGATGCTGACCATGTCAAATGATCACCAGCTCTATGTCAAAGCCTATGATGATTACTCGGATCTGGACGGTGATGGTTCGTTGGATACCGGTTATACCGACACTGTTGACTATTCAGGGTATTTTGACAGTGGTCGCTGTTATAAATATACGACTAACAACAGATTTAAGCCCAAAAGATTAGCGAATGGTACTAATAACCATAGCTGCAATACGACCACACTTTGGAGTGGGAATTTTCTAAACTGGGCCACCATGACCCGCATGGATATCATTCGCAAAGTGCTTTATGGTGGGTATCGTTCAACAGATACTAATTCACAAACAATACTGGAACGGGTGATTATTCCGTTTGATGCGCATGCTTTCACGAAAGTATTCAAAGCAACTGCATCTGACAGAATGAAGGAATTTACACCTTATGATAATAGTTACACTGAAATCACCATGTGTAACTTCACTGAAGCGATTGGTCTAAGCCGCGATGTGAATACTTCTACCTACCCACCGCTACTGCGTGTTGCTGCTGGAAACTGGTTGCATTGGGCAGCAGCTTCTAGTAGGCAGTGTGATTGGGATACTGGTTCTAATGCTTCAAAACCTGCAATCAGTGAAGCGATGGCCGGTACGGATTTTAACGTTAGAGTTGAAGTCTGTGTGACGGGCAAAGAGGAAAGCAATTGTGATACCTATACAGATGGTACTAATAGCAATGAAAAGCCCACAGGTATTCTGCAAAGTTACGGTAATTCCAGCAATGATCGTCCAATCGAGTTTGGTTTAATGACTGGCAGTTATGCAAAAAACAAATCAGGTGGCGTGTTAAGACGCAATATTAGTCCGCTCACTGGCAACAGCACTGCATCCATGAATGAGTTCGATACTGAAACAGGTATTTTCATTAATCAAGGTGCAACTGATGAAGGGATTATTAATACACTCAACCGTTTTCGCATTAGCAGTTATCAGTTTTCTTTAACAAGGGATGTCTGGGGAGGGCTGTCAAATTTCTATGAAAACAATTGCGGTGATCCACGAGCAGATGGTTTTGTTGATGGTGACTGCGTTGATTGGGGTAACCCACTGAGTGAAATTTATCTGGAATCACTGCGCTATTATATGGGAAAAACATCTCCCACCACTGATTTTAATGCCGATGACTCAAGCTTGATTTTATCTTTACCGCAGGTATCCTGGGTTGACCCATTACCTGCAGATGAATATTGTGCCGATAATTCAATTATAGCTATTTCAACCGGTCTTAATTCGTACGATACCGATCAGCTTAGCAATGATCTGGGCATTGATGTGGATTCCAAAACAAATGAGGTCGGAGCTGTAGAGGGAATCAACGGTTCTTCATTTCTAATTGGTAGCAATGGCAGTGATAACGATCTACTGTGTACTGCTAAATCACTAACAGGTTTTGCTGATGCATCCGGTATTTGCCCCGAAGTTCCCAGCTTGCTAGGTGGTTACGGTATTGCTGGTCTTGCGTATTTTGCACACACAGAAGATGTCCGTTCTGATCTTCAGGATAAGCAAACAATTCAGACTTCAAGTATTGCTTTGGCAGAAAGTGTACCCAGTTTTGAAATTTCTATGCCCAGTGGATCGATTACTATATTACCAGCGTGTCAATCCAATACAAATGGTCGTGCTATTGCAACCAGTAATGGCTGGCGGACATGCAGTTTGTTGGATGTCGTTGTCGAAGATCTTGTCTATAGTGGTACTGATTTGACCGAAGGCAGTTTTTTGATCAATTGGGAAGACGCAACACAAGGTTCTGACTACGATATGGATGGCACTCAACGCCTGCAATTCTGCGTTGGCACTGCTTGTGATCCTGATATTAATAGTGATCAAATCAAAGTGACGACTCAGTTATTACAATCAGCAGCAGGTTTTGCCTTGCAGTATGGTTTTACAGTAACCGGTAGTGATCAAGATGGGATGCATTTCCCCTTGCTGAATCCAGGTGGCTCTTTTGTTACTTTGGCTCAGTATGAAGCAGATAATACTAGACTTCCAAATCCGGTGGATGTCACTCTGACCAATACAGGTACTGCGATCCAGCTTTTGGAAAACCCACTTTGGTACGCAGCTAAATATGGTGCATTTACCGAGTCTGATAATGAGAATGATCCAAAGCCTAACCTGACTTCAGAATGGGATGCAGATAATGATGGTCAGCCCGATAATTATTTTCCGGTGACCAATCCAGCCAAGTTGGGTGCAGCATTGGAAGAGGTGTTAAACGAGGTCGTCTCGCGCATCTCTTCATCCTCATCAGTGGCTACTAACTCAACACGTCTGGATACCAACACATTGATTTATCAAGCGCGATTTAACAGTGGAACCTGGGAAGGGGAAGTACTTGCCTATCCGATTAATACGGACGGAAGCATTGCAGAATATAGCTGGGATGCAGGCGATCTAATCCCCGCTGCAAGCAGTCGCAACATTTACACGTATGACTCGACGACCTCTTCTGGTATTGAATTCAAATGGTCCACACTGAATGCTGCTCAAAAAACAGACTTGAATAGCAGCGAAGATCTGGTTAATTATTTGCGTGGCGACCAAAGCAATGAAGTAGACAACAATGGTTCGTATCGTAATCGTTCAGGTTTGCTTGGTGATATCGTCAACTCTGATCCCTGGTTTATTGGGCATGAAAATTATGGCTACGAAAATCTGGATGACCAAACGGTCGCCGCCTCAGAGGGCCCTGCTTACCGAACCTTTATCGACAGTGCAGGTTTTGCGGACAGGCGAGAAATGCTCTATGTAGGGGCCAATGATGGTATGTTACATGGCTTTGACGCAACAACCGGTGTGGAGCAGTTTGCTTATATTCCAAGCTTTCTGATTGCTGATTTACCCGAATTAGCATCGACAAGTTATGCACATCGTTACTATGTTGATGGTTCGCCAAGAGCTGCGGACGTTAACGTTGGTACATCGAGTATAGCAGTATGGAAAACCGTTCTGGTTGGCAGTGCTGGAGCCGGTGGACGTGGCATATTTGCATTGGATGTCACTGACCCAGATACGTTTACAACGAGTAACGTATTATGGGAATTTGATAGCAGTGATGACAGTGATCTTGGCTATACCATGCCACAACCAACCATTGTTCGAATGGCAAATGGCAAATGGGCGGCAATTGTAGCGAATGGCTATAACAGTGATTCCCAGAAAGCGATATTGCTGATTTTGGACATTACTGATGGCAGTGTGATTGCTAAACTGGATACCGAAGCAGGCGATGCTAATACCCCGAATGGATTATCGACTGCAATACCTGTCGATACGGATAATGATTATACCGTAGATGCGATCTATGCTGGTGATATGCTGGGTAATCTGTGGAAGTTTGATGTCTCCAGTGCTGATGAAAACTCTTGGGGATCTGCCTATAATGGTCGTGGTAGAAATGGAGTGCCAGAGCCATTGTTTATTGCTTGTAATGAAGATCCCTGTAACAACACCGAGCAGCCAATTACTGGCAAACCCCAGGTAGGAAGCCACCCTGATGGCGGTGTGATGGTGTATTTTGGCACTGGTCAGTATTTTGAAACAGGTGATAATGTAATTCCAGCGAATCCGCAAATACACACTTACTATGGTATTTGGGATGAAGGTGCACAGGTTGATGGCAGAGATGATTTGCAAGTACAAACCATTGACACAGAAGCCACATCGAATGAACGTACTTACCGTATTACATCAAATACCACAGTGGATTACGGCAACCGTGGGGAAAAAGGCTGGTATCTGGATCTGGTTCCACCATCTCCAGGAAGTGCGGTTGGAGAAAGAGTCGTTGCACCTTCGTTAATTCGTAACAATCGCATTATTTTTACTACTTTAATTCCTAGTCCAGACCTGTGTTCTTTTGGAGGTACAAGCTGGTTGATGGAGCTGGATGCAGTGAATGGTGCCCGACTTGACACTTCACCAATCGATGTCAATGATAGCAACACAGTAAACAACGACGATGTTATCTATACAACAGATAGCAACGGCGATGGTACAATCGACAGCGATGATGATGGCAGTTCAATCTCTGGAGTACAATCAACCATTGGTATTATCAAAACACCGGGAGTAATCAGTTCTGGAGACAGAGAATTCAAGTACCTCAGTGGTTCCAGCGGTGAGATCGAAGCAGTTACAGAATCCAATAATGGAGTGAATGGCCGCTTGTCATGGAGAGAGTTGCGCTAATCTGTCTGTAAAAGATTAACTTTCCACAATAGAAACGGTGTGTCTATACTTTACTAGGAGGCTTTCTATTCTCGGACAGCCTCCTAGGGCAGAGTTGCGGAATTAGTAGCGAGTTGATTTGTTATCGAGAGCAAGGCATTAACCCGTATTTCTCATCAGCCTGATGAGCCCTCGCTGGCTCTTTGAATCCACAAGTGTAAGTGATTTTATTCAGTCAGAAATATACACTGTTATTCCACTTTTTCATAAAATTCCTTGTGAATCCAAATAGCGACGCGATCATCTCACCATCTGGTGAGAAATGCTGACTAAAACAGGTGCATAGTTGGCTACGCAACTGTTTTAGCGCTTTAATCTCGAAAAAATATCCGCACGACATTATTAATTCTTTACCGCTCATTATATTTTTTAAAGCGACGACCTGGAGAGTGACGACTTGGAGGACGAGCATAATCTTCTTCCTCATCATCATCCCACATGCGGTTATGTGGTGTACGCGAAGATCGATAGCAATCAATCATTCTTTTTTCGCACAAGGTTTCATGCCTTTCATACTTAATCAGACTGGTAGAGAAAGGTCTTTTTTCGGCGTGAAACTCAGTTTTGCGACTGGGTGAATATTCCGATTCTCCCCATCCTGTTCCAATTGATTTACGGGATGAATGTCGTTTCGATTTAGACGAACCTTTATTTGAGTAATAGTGATCATCTGACCCATAACCAGCAGGCAAGTACTCACGAAATGCCGCAACACCGATAACTCCCATCGCGGAGTAATCACCAAATGACGCCGCATATGCATTATCTGTATTCGTAAAATAAAAGCGATTAATACGATCTCTGCCGCTGCGCCAACCACTAAATGACTGACGTTGATGTGGGTGAAGAATGTACATACGTTCTTTTGAGCGTAGTTTTGAATATTTGCCTGAGAGAATATTGCGACCATCAACCGCAATCACAACGCCAACTCTTTCGTCACTGCGATTAATTACTTCAATATGATAAGCCTGATTTTTACGAGCTTCAATATAGGTTTTTTGTAGCCTGGGCGAACTTTTTACCGGATAACTTG
>JAZGEP010000033.1:0-2088 GCA_036478815.1 Methylococcales bacterium | reverse complement strand
CTCATCTTCGGTGTTGCGAAAACAGTTACATCGCTCACGATGCGCCTGTTTTCGCGCCTTGAATATGAACAGTAATTTGACAACAATGGCCTACGTCAATTGTTCAAGTTATTCCATGCACGTTCCTCAGCACTCACTTTGAAGCATGAGACAGTCTGAGTATCGATGGGAAGATCCCCATTCTACAAGATATAACCTTAATTACGAAATGTCTATGGGTAATCAACTTTAGACTTTAATTGTGGAATAAGTTCAGGCTTTTGTATTTCGTTTTTTATTCCCGTTAACTTTGTTGCGTGAAGTAAAAAACCAGGATAACAGCAACCCAATCTCAAATAATAACCAGATCGGGATTGCCAGCAGAGTTTGTGAGATGACATCTGGCGGAGTTAAAAACATGCCAATCACAAATGCTGCAACAATAACATACGAGCGCATTCCAGATAGTTGTTGTCGACTAATAATTCCGGTTGAGACCACAAGAATGGTTGCAATAGGTACCTGAAAAGCCAAGCCAAAGGCAAAGAAAATGGTTAATACAAAATCAAGATAAGCAGAAATATCAGGTATCACTGCCACGCCTTCAGGTGCAGCAGCGGAAAGAAAAGAAAATACCAATGGAAATACTACATAGTAGGCAAAAGCCACGCCTGCATAGAACAGGATAATGCTGAATACTAACAGTGGGAGTGCTAGCAGTTTTTCGTGTTTATATAAACCGGGAGCAACAAAAGCCCAGAGTTGATATAACACTACTGGCATGGAAAGGAAAATAGCTGCTACCAGCGTTAATTTAAATGGTGTCAGAAAAGGTGATGTGACACCTGTTGCAACCATGGTGCTGGTTTCTGGAAGATGAGCAATAAGTGGTTTGGAAATCAGAATATAGATTTGGTTTGCATACGAAGCCAGTCCACCAAACACTAGTAATACAAAAAAAACCGCCTTTAGTATGCGGCTCCTGAGTTCGATCAGATGGGAAAGTAAAGACTGATCATCAGTGGATGTAGGTGAGTCGGCTGAATGTTTATTTGCCATGAGTAGAAGAGTCAGTACGCTGTTTTGTCTGTTGTACCAGATCACTGCCAGTTTCTTTCAGTTCTTTTCCTATTTTACCGAGCTCTGAACCAACTTCGTTAAAACCCTGTTTTAGTTCATCGAGTGATGCATGATTGGTAATCTGACCTTCAATATCTTGTCGGTACAGCTCCTGTTCCAGCTCAGCTCTGACCGATAACGTCATACCGCGCAACCGACCCAGCCACATTCCCGTTGTTCTCATCACCTGAGGCAAACGTTCTGGGCCAATGACTAGCAGCGCAATGAGAGCAACCAATGCTAGTTCCCAAAAACCTAAATCAAACATAATTGCACCATGAGTTCAGGATCGCACATGCAATAATATCGACAGCTGTTATTGTGTAGAAAACATTAGTCAATAGTAGAGATTGTTTGGTTCTCATCACTTTAGTTATTTGTCCTGATGATGCACAGATTTTTCATCAACTTTCTGGTTCTGTTGGTTATCAGACTGAGCATCCAGCTGTTCAATAGTATCATCACCATGTTTTTCCTCAGAATCACTGACAGCACTGCGGAATCCCTTGATAGCACTGCCCAGATCAGAACCAAGATTACGTAACCGGCGAGTGCCAAACAGCAACAACACGATAACCAGCAAGATCAGTAACTGTGGAATACTTATGCCCATGTGTTTATCTCCCAATAAATTCGATACAACGAGTACTATTCAGACAGTGTATCATGCACGGCGCTGTTGGATTGTTGCTTCTTCTTTAGTTCTACAGTGTCAGATTATTTATCAATACAAGGATGCGTTTTACGCACCATTGTGAAAGAAAAAGGGCAACCACGCCGATTGGTGTGTAAAACGCACCCTCGTACAGAATACTTTTGTGTCATCCTCTTTCTAATATGACAAAGTAAGGAAGTGTAGATTATTAACTAAAGTTTCGGAGTTCATTTTACCCTCCACCGAAGGTTTATGAACTTGATTTATAAGGTCTCAAGCCGAAGAGTCTTGGGCTCGAGTTGCAGGACTTGTATAAAAAAGTATTGTATGTGTGT
>JAZGEP010000032.1:0-5882 GCA_036478815.1 Methylococcales bacterium | reverse complement strand
CTTAGGAACGTGCATGAAATAACTTCGACAACTGACTTGTCTTGTTGTCCGTCTTCGGTGTTGCCGCAACAGTTATATAGCTCACTATACGCCTGTTGCTGCGCCTTGAAGACAAACAACAATCCTGCGCCTCATCGTTCAAGTTATTCCGTTCACGTAACTAACTGGAAATTAAGCAATCGACACCAGTATTTCTTCGCTGATATCGGCATTGGAATATACTTCTTGAACATCATCCAGATCTTCCAGATTTTCCAGCAAGCGAATCATTTTTTCTGCATCTTTTGCATTCAATTCTGTGTTGTTACTGGCTCGCATGGTCGTGGATGCTGATTCGGGTTCAAGTTCAGCCTCTATCATCGCTTGCTTTACACTCTCAAAATCAGCAAACGCAGTGATGACTTCAGCCGAGCCATCATCACTCATGATAATATCTTCGGCACCAGCATCTAATGCCACTTCCATTAATTGCTCTTCATTCACACCAACAGGATAATTTAGCAATCCAACGTTGCTAAACATATAGGCAACCGAACCATCTGTGCCAAGATTACCGCCAGCTTTGGAAAAGCTGTGACGTACTTCTGCAACCGTTCGGTTACGATTATCAGTCAGGCAATCGACTAACACAGCGATGCCTCCTGGCCCATAACCTTCATAGCGAACTTCTTCATAATTAACACCTTCAACTGCACCGGTTGCTTTTTTAACCGTGTTGTCAATGGTGTCACGCTTCATATTATTGGTCAGACCCTTATCGATTGCGGCTCGTAAGCGAGGATTATTGTCCGGGTCTCCGCCACCAGATCTTGCTGCCACACTGATCTCTCTAATAAGCTTGGTAAACAGTTTGCCGCGCTTGGCATCTTGTGCGCCTTTACGAAAGCGAATATTAGCCCATTTACTATGACCTGCCATGATGATTTCCTGTATCTAAATTAACTTGTAAAGGGAATAACAGTGATAGTGTGAATCGTGCAAAATTGATAGTGATTACACGTCTTTTGTTAGCAACTTCTACCGAAAATAAAAAATGACAATTTAAATCAATTTCCCAATCACCTCAGGCAACTGGAAATAAATAACCCACCCATTTTGCGAAGAATTTTTGTTTGTCATCGATCTTGTTGTGTAAGGCGCATAGCAAGCTATATAACTGAAACAACAAGATCGAAGACGGACAAAAAGACAAGTAAGGTGGGTGGGTTATTTGTTTCCAGTTGCCTTAGTTCCTGATGTAAAATAGCTAGTTTAACATGTCGAACTTATTTCCGAATGGAAAGTCATGTGTTTAACCTAATAATGGAGAACAACTGAATGATCAACAAACAGTGTTTAACGGGATTGATTTTAAGCCTGACTTGTTTGTCGTCTGTGTTTGCAGATACGCAGTTAATATCAAGCTATTCAACATCAACACAATCAACGCCTCAATCAGCCACAATCCTTCTTAAAGACGGTATGCTGGCGCTACAAGATGCAAACGGAGTCACCAATGGATTTTATGATAGTGCTCGAGATGTGGTGATTGCTATCGATCACCGCAATAAAAGTTATTATGAAATCGACCGTGCGTTTGCGAGTCAAATGGGCGAGCAATTAAATTCAGCCATGACTATGTTGAATGAGCAAATGGAAAAAGCAATGGCTGGCATGAGTGAAGAACAAAAACAACAGTTTAAAGCGATGATGCCAGAGATGATGTCAAATAAAACAAATCCAACAAGTACAAATGTCTCGATTCAAAAAACCGGCAAAACCAAAACTGTTGCTGGTATCAACTGTGATTTGGCAGAAATACAGGAGAACCAACAATCAACTCAACAACTGTGCATTGCTTCATCTCAGGCAGCAGGTATTTCCGACAAAGAAATGCAGTCCCTGAAAAAACTCTGGCAATTTGCTGGACAATTTACTCATCTAATTGATTTGGTTGATAAAGAACAGATTCAGGTCAATCCAGCAAGTATCACTGCAGCACTAGAGCAAATGCAAGGCATTCCGCTGGCAATGGATTCAAGCGATGGAGCCTCTGGTCACATTACCACAATCAGTCACGACAGTATTGCCAATACTCTATTCACAATTCCTGAAGGTTTTCAGAAAAAAAGCCTTATGAATCTGATGAGTGGGATTGGTCAACAATAAACTTAGTAACCACTCAGCTTACCCTCTATTTTGTCCAATCGCTGTCTGGAAAGTGCTCATTGATACCTATAAACTCCGCGCTTTCGCCTTGCTCTTGAACACAATAGAGGGCAATCTGAGGAGTTACGAATTACGCTGCATAGTTAGTAAGGAACGTGCACGAAATAACTTGAACATTCTGGCTTGTCTTTTTGCTCCTGACTATACGATCTCAATCGTTGCGTAGAACAACTATGCGCCTCTTGAGATCGCTTAGTCAGAAACATAAATCCTGCGCCATAATTGTTCAAGTTATTCCGTGCACGTTCCTAAGCTTTATTACAAAAGTATCGTTGATGCTGCGTTTTTTGTCAGCCTCATTTTGCTATCCATTCACTACTTTCTGCCCCCTATTCTGCCTATGATTGATATTTTTGGTTTAAGCGTTGAAATGCTGATAACGCTAGCTTTGCTGTGTCTGGCTGTGGTGTTGTTTGTAAGCGAGTGGGTACGTATTGATGTTGCCGCATTAATCATCCTGCTATTAATAGGCTTTGCCGGAGAACTTCCCGGTGTTGATCCCTTGCTATCAGCTGATGCCGTGTTGGATGGGTTTTCCAGTAATGCGGTAATCGCGATGATTGCAATTATGATTATTGGTGCAGGACTGGAAAAAGCCGGCTTAATGGCTACAGTCGCCGATTTGATGTTAAAAACTGGTCAAAACAGCGAATCTCGAGTAATGATACGCCTGACCAGTTTGATTGGAATGATTTCCGGTTTTATGCAAAATGTTGGTGCAACAGCCTTATTTTTACCGGTTGTGAGTCGTATTTCAGATCGAACCGGAATTGCTTTATCCAGATTGATGATGCCGTTAGGATTTTGCGCCATCCTCGGCGGCACACTATCGATGATTGGTTGCAGCTCGTTAATTATGCTCAACGATTTGATGCAAAGCGCAGTTGTTGACGGAGATTATTCGGTTCAGCCGTTTGGTTTATTTGATGTCACACCCATTGGTCTTGCGTTATTGTCGAGTGGTATTGTGTTTTTTGCAGTTGCCGGACGCCATCTGCTTCCGGTGTTAGATAACCCGATGCGTCGAGCCGCAACAACCACAGAGTATCTTGAAAAAGTCTATGGCATTCAAGGCGTTGTATTTCAGATTAATATTGAGCAAGACAGTTCTATTGCGGGTAAAAGTGTACGTGAGCTGGAAGATAGTGAGCATGCACCACAAATCATTAGTTTAAACTCAGGAAAAGAGCTGCGGCTTGCACCAAACCGTGATGATATTGTTTGGGCAGGTTCCCAGCTCTGGCTGCTTGGACATCGTGACGAAATTGAACAGTTTGCCCAACACCATGCGTTGGAGATTACCGAAGTTCCGTTATCGATTTTTGAGCCTAAATCAGACTATGCAGGTATCGCTGAAGTAGTGATTCCGCCTGGATCGCGCTTAATTAATGGCGATGTCGGTGAGTTTCGTCTGCGCCGTCATTACCGAACCAACTTGCTTGGCGTTTATCGCAGTGGCAAGACCTACCAAAATAATTTGCGCGCACTTAAAATTCAAGGTGGAGATACATTAATTGTTTACGGGCGCTGGAAAGATATTGCAGAAATGGAAAAAGATCCTGCATTTGTAATCGCCAGTGATTTTCCCAAGCAAATCTTGAGACCAGAGAAGTTACCACTGGCAATTGCCTGTTTTCTGCTTGCCTTACTATTAACTGTCACTACCAGTGTAAAAATTGCACTGGCTTTATTGGTTGGCGCTGTGGCGATGGTATTATGTAAAGTGATCACCATTGACGAAGCTTACAAGTCAGTCAGCTGGCGCACAATTTTTCTGCTGGCTGCGCTGATTCCTTTAGGTGCCGCAGTCGAGAAAACCGGAACAGCAGCCTGGATAGCCAGTCATATGTTAAGTTTGTTGCATGGCGCTTCGGGCTGGCAAGTGCAAACCATGCTTGCCATCCTTGGAACTGTATTTACCCTGGTAATGTCAAATGTAGGTGCTGTCGTGCTACTGGTTCCAATAGCAATGAGTCTGGCTGTACAGACTGGCGCTGATCCCGCTATTTATGCGTTAACGGTAGCATTGGCGACCTCGAATTCGTTTTTATTACCAACTCATCAAGTCAATGCCTTGATTATGGGACCAGCCGGATACCGCAACACTGACTATCTAAGAGTTGGTGGTTTCATGACTTTGATTTATCTTGTTGTATTAATTCCGATGATTAATCTGGTACTCTGACACAACAATCTATTTGATCCTGCATTTTTTTCAACGTCTATCCAAAATTAGCACTCTCAAACTTAAACCAATTTTTATGACATCCCAGTACGATCACGATATTGATACGCTTGGGCTACATTGCCCGTTGCCATTGCTGCGTTTAAAAAAAACACTTGTTACTATCGAAAGTGGAGAAATCGTGCGGTTACGGGCAACAGATCCAGCGGCACATCTTGATATTGGCGTGTTTGCTGAAAAAACCGGTCATTTGATTATTCAGTACTATACAGAGGATGATATTCAGTATTTTTTTATTCAGAAAAAATAGTTAGGACGTAATCTGTCACTTGCTCAGATTGCCCTCTAGTTTGTTCAAGAGCAAGGCGAAAGCGCGGAGTTTACAGGTGTAAATGAGCACTTTCCAGACGGCGATTGGACAAACTAGGGGGCAATCTGAGCAAGTGACCCACATTTAACGAAAACTGGTGATTAACCAACCTTCCTGCTGTGCTTTTTCGATCAGTGCTTCATCGGCGTCAACGGCAACTGCATAATCAACCTGTTGTAACAATGGAATATCATTCATGGAATCGCTGTAAAACCAAGTATCATTGATTAAAGATTCGCGCCCATCAGACAACCATTTGTCGAGATTAATGATTTTTCCACCCTGATAACAAGGTGTTCCTTCTACTTTTCCAGTGTACTTTCCATCGATAAACTCAGGATTTGTAGCCAATAAATTTTCAACACCGTAAAGCTCCGCGGTCAATTCAGTGACAAAACGATTGGTCGCAGTAATAATCAGCAATGTATCGTCATTGTTGCGATGCCAATCAATACGACGCTGTGCTTTTGGAAGTATCAGCGGCTTTATTTTTTCCTCGACAAATTGTTTTCTCAATTCAAGCAATTGTTCGACAGGATGCGCAGCTAAAGGCTTAAGGGCAAATGCCAAGTATTCTGTAATATCCAGCCTTCCTTTTTTATAATCCTGAAAAAAACGTGTATTTTCTTGCTCATATTCATCACCATCAACGATACCTTGTTCAACCAGAAATTGTCCCCAAAGATAGACACTGTCACCAGCAATCAATGTATTGTCAAGATCAAATATTGCCAGACTCACTATTCACTCCCTTGTTTTGAATTGTTATTACTAATCGCCAAAACATTCATTTTGTCGCATCTCCAATGTAGCGCAATTGCAGCCGCGCGAAGTATAGCAGGGTTTATATTTGAATTGAAATGTACGTGCCATTGGTAGCGGACAAAAAATTCACTCGCCACTTGTGCTCAATTTTATTATCAGTCATTCTTGTATCTCCTGACTTTTTTACCATCATTACTTAAGGCAACTAGAAAAAAATAACCCACCCTCCTTACTTGCCTTTTTGTCCGTCTTCGATCTTGTTGCTTCGGTTACATAGCTTGCTATGTGCTCTACGCAACAAGATCGAAGACCAACAAAAATTCTTTGCAATATGGGTGGGTTATTTATTTCCAG
>JAZGEP010000031.1:0-2686 GCA_036478815.1 Methylococcales bacterium | reverse complement strand
CTTGAACAATTCACTTGTCTTTTTACTCATCTTCGGTGTTGCGAAAACAGTTACATCGCTCACTATGCGCCTGTTTTCGCGCCTTGAATATGAACAGTAATTTGACAACAATGGCCTACGTCAATTGCTCAAGTTATTTTATGCGCGTTCCTTAATGAAGTTACAAATACGAGAAGCGCTGATTTCTTCACTAAAACGCACCTCTCTAGCGGATGTTTATCAAGCAAGCTTAAATTACAAACTGATATGAAGTACTGATGTGTTTTCTAAAAATGTAAGCGCTTCATATCAGTATTGATAGTAAAATTTAAAGCAGGCTTCACCATGTTTTCACAACATGCCATGCCGAGCCAATCGTTCCACGCATATCGTCTTGTTGTTTTTCTATCCAGGAAGCTAACAATAACGCTGCAACTCCAAGTAGTCCTGCACTCAGCCAAGGCATCGCATGATAGATATCAAGCAAGAATCCCATATAATACATGAGTCCGCCAACAAAACTGATTGCTCCGCAGCTGATCACCAGTTTTTCATGTAGATACAAACCAGCGACAATGAGTCCAATGCCAGTTGCTATGCTCATCAATGCCGAGACATAATCATGTCTGTCCAGCATCACACAAACCACTGTCAGCATCGCAATCAATGCTGCACCAAAACGTGTTGCCGGGCTGTCATCTTGTACTTGAAATGAAACTAGGAACAAAAATGTAACGATTGGTAATAGACCGATATAAACTTCAGTCTTCGATGCAAAACTTTCAATGAAATCATGTGCCCCCATAAACCAAGCTGCAATTGCCAAAGTCATACCAAAATACTGTAACAATGGAATAAATTCAGCTTTACCAACAACGCGTGGGATTTCCTTGATCATTAACCAGGAAACTAGGCCCATTAACACAGCATATTGAAGCTCTGAGACCGGGTAAAAGGCGCTGCGTCCAATCAGAATAAATAGCGGGATCCATACCAGTAAGCGCGCTGAATATCCACTGACTGTGTGCATTGCCCGGTCAGGTTGATACAAGCGTATGTCACGGAAGCGTAATAGTGCAAACCCGCACAGAATAAGCGCTGTGATCATCATTGGCTCACGAGTTGGCAATACCATTGCGATATTCGCCAGCATAAAACCGATCAACAAACTTGTGCGGTGCTGACGTGCCAGAATAGTAAACCCTGCATAGGCAACCGGTATTGCCAACAGCACACTCACCCCGATATTCATGCCTAGTATTAGTGGAGACAGGCGATCCAGATCCCACCACATATCCAATAGCAGCTCACCCGCCTGTCCTTTGATCATAAAAGCGCGTCCCATTGCAGCTACCTGTGACAATTGTGCTGCGACAAAAGCCGTACCCAGACCAAAGAAAATCCGCGTATTTTTTGCGTCTTTTAACCAGTAGCCGCAGAGCAAGCCACAAATTGACAGAAAGCTGATAAAGCCTGGCATGATCCAGAAACGCAAGGATTCTGAGGTAATATTCAAGCCCTGCAACATATAGTGGATGGCAGACGCCACCAGAATCAGTGCGCCGCTCCAGCGCAGAAAAGTACTCGCCAGATTACGGCGTTGAGGTTGTATTTCTTGTTGAACTAAGGTTTCCATGTTATTTCTCCTAACTAAATCCTGCAAGTAATCGAATATATAGAGTGCGAGTGCTTGCAGGGTTTAGGTTCTATTAGTATCGAGTAAGCAGATGCGTTATTGATCAGATTTGCCGGATTGGTCTGTCTGATCAGCTGTTTTGGTTAATTGATCGAGCATGTTTTTCAAACTTTCTGTTTCTTCTTCCTGCTCAAATTGGTGTTGAAGTGGATCAACTGTGTCTAGGTGCTCTGCATGATGTGTTTGTTGTGTACGATATTCGTTAGACACAACCCGATTTTCCCAGCGATCCAGAATCTTGTCCGCCTGAGTCACCACGCCATTTTCGGAGTGAGCCATTAGCTGATCTGCAACCGTTCTGTTTTGTCGTGAACTTAGATTATCCTTTCGAATTTTCAATTCACTGCGTTTGTCATTGATCGCATTCAGATCTTTGATTAAATGCCGCTCGACTTCAATCGAATGATCAATTTGTTCAGCCAGCCGTTGTGATTGACTTTGCAACGTTTTGATTCGCTTTACACAATCAAGCGCTTTGCTCTCATCCTCAGTGTGCAGTTTTCTGGCGCGATCTGCCCAGAGCGTACTTTCTGCTTCAGTCTCCTTGATCTGTTTTTCATAATTGGTTAATTCGTTACGAGTTCGATTAAGCTGTATTTGTGTGGTTGCGCCCACTTCATCCAGCTCAATAATTGCAGCGTTAATTAATGCTTGATGATCTTCAAAATCCTCTGCAACATTCTCGATTTGTTGTTTGATTGAGATAAAAAGACGTTTTACTGTGTTCATAATGTTCTCCAAATGTTTAGGATGTTTCAAATTTCAGATTTCAACATGCTAGTATCAATCTGCTTGTTTCAATATTGATATTGCAGTGATCATGCCAACTCTGACTTAATAAATAATATGTACATTTATCATTAAGATAGGATGTTTCGTCCTACCTTAAATAATTCCAAATCATTAATTAATGGACAATTTATGAATACATGACATACTTAAAATGTACATCTATGGATAATCGGGAAACAGTATGGCGCAACATCGACTCGACGACGAACATCGCAATTT
>JAZGEP010000030.1:0-8633 GCA_036478815.1 Methylococcales bacterium | reverse complement strand
TGGTCGAAAAAATTCTAACTGATGATATTGATCAACATGGCGCTTATTACGGCGTTGTGTGTAATGCTGGTATTGCTCGCGACAACCCTTTTCCATTGCTAACTGGCGATGATTGGGATCAGGTGATTGATACCAATCTTGGTGGTTTATACAACGTGTTACAACCACTAGTCATGCCAATGATTCAACGCCGAAAACCGGGGCGTATTGTGACCATTTCATCAGTTTCTGGACTCAACGGCAATCGCGGACAAGTCAATTACAGTGCTGCTAAAGCTGGAATTATCGGAGCTACAAAAGCGCTGGCACTTGAGTTGGCGAAACGTAAAATCACTGTCAACTGTGTTGCTCCAGGATTAATCGAAACCGATATGCTGGAAAATCTGCCCTTGGATCAAATCAAACAACAGATTCCAGCTCGGCGTTTAGGCAAGCCGGAAGAAGTGGCGGCTGTGGTCAGCTTTTTATTATCTGACGATGCTGCTTACGTCACTCGCCAAGTCATTTCAGTCAATGGTGGTCTCTGTTGAACCAGCGCTTGAGCGAACAAGTACATAAATCAAAGTGCAGACGTGTCGTAGTCACTGGCATGTCAGGCATTTCACCCATTGGTCAAGATTGGGATACAGTGCTGACTAATTTGCGCAACGCCCAATCCGGTGTTCAATACATCAAAGCATGGGATGAATATGATGGCTTGTATGCAAAAATTGGTGCGCCAGTAGAAGACTTCTCTCTACCCAGTCACTACACCCGCAAAAAAATTCGTAGTATGGGGCGTGTGGCTCTAATGGCTGTTAGAGCCAGTGAGCTGGCGCTGGAACATGCCGGTTTACTCAATGATCCGGTGATTACCAACGGTCGTACCGGAGTGGCGTATGGGTCATCAGTTGGCTCTACCCAGGCTACTGCTGAATTCAGTCGAATGTTGTATAGCAAACGCCTGGAAGGATTTAACGGCAATACATACTTGAAAATGATGGGACATACCACAGTTGTCAATATTGGCTTGTTCTTCAAGACCAATGGTCGAATTATTCCGGCAGTTAGCGCGTGTACTTCGGGTAGCCAGGCAATCGGTTTTGCTTGCGAAGCGATTCGTTATGGTCAGCAAGATGTGATGATTGCAGGTGGTGCAGAAGAACTATGTCCAACTGAAGTGGCTATTTTCGACACTTTGTATGCGACCAGCACCAACAACGACCATCCAGAGACCACTCCACGCCCATATGATAAAGACCGCGATGGATTAGTCATCGGCGAAGGCGCTTGCAGTTTTATTCTGGAAGAGCTGGAACATGCGCAAACACGCGGTGCAACCATCCATGCAGAAGTGCTCGGTTTTGCGACTAATTCTGATGGCACACATGCAACCCAACCAACCCAGTCAACCATGCAACATGCGATGCAACTGGCGCTTGATGATGCTGAGCTAAGCAGCGACGATATCGGCTATATCAGCGCCCATGCCACTGCAACAGAAACCGGCGATATTGCTGAAAGCCACGCTACCTATAATCTGTTCGGTTCCAATACACCGATTAGCAGTCTGAAAAGCTATACTGGACATACGCTAGGCGCTTGTGGAGCACTGGAATCCTGGGTTGCAATACAGATGATGAACACAGGCGAATTTCATCCAACTTTGAATCTCGAAAACCTGGATCCGCGCTGCGCCGACTTGGATTACATTGTCGACGACATGCGCAAGATTAATTGCAATATCGTGATGAACAACAATTTTGCGTTTGGCGGCATTAATACGTCACTGATCTATAAAAAATGGGAGTAACTACAAAGGAATGGAAATTTAATAACTTCGCCATAATGACAAAGTTATTAAATTTCCATTCCTAAGCTTACCCTCTATTTTGTCCAAGAGCTGTGTTGAAAGTGCTCATTTACACCTGTAAATTCCGCCCTTTCGCCTTGCTCTTGAACAAAATAGAGGGCAATCTGAGCAGTTACCAATTACGCTGAGTTACAAGTGGAACATATAAATCATACCGTTACTGAGCTGACTTTTGCCATCAAACGCTGGAGTGCATGGCTACCAGATCAGTCTGTACTCAACTACAAGCCAAGTTGGCCAAATGGTCGAAATCTGGCAACTAGTTCGTCAACTCCAGATCTGGGTTTCCTGCCACTCATACAACGCAGACGACTCACTCCATTAGCGCGAGCGGCGATTGCAGTTGCTTGGGATTGTTGGCAATCAGGCGATCAATTACCAACCATTTTTTGTTCCACACATGGTGAAACTAGTCACTGCTTCAACATACTTAATGTCATGGCGGACAATCAAGAAATTTCGCCAACCCAATTCACACTTTCAGTTCATAGTGGTATTGCAGCAATGTTTTCGATACTCACCGACAACCATGCAGCGTATATCGTTATGGCGCCGGGAGCAGATATCCATAGCAATGCCTTGCTAGAAGCTTATGGGTTACTTGGTAAACATAACAGCGAGGTGTTGGTTGTCTTCTATGATCAACCGATTCCAGAGATTTATCGACCGATGACAGCGTCCCCATCAATGATCTCTGCTCTCGCCTTGCGTCTCAAAAAACCAGATCAACTATCTGACGACAGTTTATTCACTATTATTCCATCACAGATTAAACAGAACCGCATTGATGGCAAATCTTTGGAGAGGATCATCGCCGCAATTTGTAAAGGGCAAGCGACAATTGAGACCGAACAGTGGTGTTGGAAAAAAACCATTTAGCTGTAAAGAAGAAAAGTTAGGATATTCCAAAACTCTATTGTGTCATTGTTAATGTTATAATCACTATCGCATAAGTACTGAACTGTTACTCTCTTACGCTCACATCATGACAACAAAAATAATCAAGTAATCAGAATATTGTGTGGAATTCTTCTTATAACATAACGACTCAGCGAATCACTAACCTCAGCTGCAATCGCCTGATTGAGGGTGCGCTGCGTAGTTAATAATGAAAATACTGTATCACCACCGCATTGCATCAAAAGATGGGCAGTTTGTTCACGTTGAAGAACTGACTGAGGCGTTGAAAAGACTTGGACATGAAATTATTTTTGTGGGCCCACAAGTGGTTGACAATAGTGAGTTTGGCGCTGAAGGCGGAATGATCCCTCTGCTAAAAAAGTTTATCCCAGGTTTTGCTTATGAGTTGATGGAATTTGGCTATGCATTGTTAGCCTGGTTTAAATTATGGCGAGCGGTGAAAACCCATCAACCAGATTGTTTATACGAACGCTATAGCTTGTATATGCCGGCTGGCGTGTGGATAAAACGCCTGTATAAGCTACCAATGATTCTGGAAGTCAACGCGCCACTGTTTGATGAGCGCAGCAAATACGATGGAATTGCATTACCACGTTTAGCTCGCTGGACCGAAGAAATTACTTGGCGCGGCGCTGATTATGTAGTGCCTGTCACCCAAGTGCTAGCGGATCGAGTCAGCCTGGTAGGAGTCAATACACATCAACTCAGTGTCATCCCAAATGGAATTAATCTTCAACGTTTTAGCGAGTTCCCAACAACTGAAGTAGCTAAAACCAACCATGGCTTACAAGACAGACTGGTATTAGGATTCACCGGATTTGTCAGAGAATGGCATCGACTGGATCGCGTGATTGACTTGTTAGCCAAACCTCAGAACGGGCAAAAAAGGCACTTGTTACTGGTCGGTGACGGCCCGGCTCGTGAAAGTCTTGAACAGCATGCAAAATCACTAGGTATAGAAGACCAAGTGACTATTACCGGAATTGTTGCGCGCGACAAAGTGGCAGACTATGTTGCTGCTTTTGATATTGCACTTCAGCCTGACGTTGTTGAGTATGCATCTCCGTTGAAATTATTTGAGTACATGGCGTTGGGACGAGCCATTGTTGCACCAGATACAGCAAATATCAGAGAAGTGCTGAGACATCAACACAATGCCTTGCTATTCAAGATTGATGATATGAACTCATTTCCAGCCGCAGTGGAAAAATACTGTGATAACACCAGTCTGCGTGAGCAACTTGGCATGCAGGCCAAAAAAACTATTTCAGAGCGTGGTTTTACCTGGGATAATAATGCGCAGCGAGTAGTTGACTTGTTTAAATCAATGGGCGTTAATGCATAAGGGTTCAAATGCTAGGACAAACTCAACTATCAATTATAACAATTGTGTTTTATCTTGCCAGCGTAGCAATGATACTTCGCAGAACTTCTGAGTGGTCATTGTCTAGCGCCAATCTTTCACAAAAACATTATCTATTGGCTGCCTGTCTTGCACTAACAAGCCACGGTTTTGCACTTGCGCAAATTGTGTTTATTGACGGCGGCATTAACTTTGGTTTTTATGTCACAGCCTCAATGGTGTTATTTGTTGTAGTCGCTGTACTGATTGTTTCAGCACTGACTAATACTGTTGATAAGATTTGCCTGTTAATCTTTCCTGTTGCCGCATTGTCACTGCTGTTAATCCAATTTTTTCCTGAGCAATCACGAATTTTGCGCGATTTCCCACTGGATATGCAAATCCATATTTTAACCTCCATTGTTGCTTTCAGTGTTCTCAGTATTGCTGCTGCTCAAGCAATATTAGTTGCTATTCAAGAGTACCAACTGCGTCGACATCAACCAAATCGTCTAATGCGTTCACTACCGCCATTACAAATCATGGAACAACTGTTGTTTCAAATGATTGGAGCGGGCTTTTTAATGCTCACAATCTCGTTAATGACAGGGTTGGTTTTTGTCCACGATTTGTTTGTTCAGCATCTAGTTCATAAGACTGTCTTATCGATTAGTGCATGGCTGATATTCGCGCTGCTATTATTTGGAAAGCTCTATTATGGATGGCGTGGAAAAATTGCGATTCGCTGGACATTGATTGGTTTTGTGACCTTATTACTTGCCTATTTTGGAAGTAAAATGGTGCTGGAACTGATTTTGGATAGAGTATAATTCTAGTACTGCAATGCGTAAGTTCTACTAATAATGTGGCGGCCTATATTTCCAATAGCCGTGTTGAACAAGCTTGATGTAGCGCAACTATGTCGGCGCTTGTTCGCCTTGCTCTTGAAAATCAATCCTCACCACATTATTAGCACAACTTACGCATTGCTGTACTAGGAGGCTGTCCGAGAATAGAAACCTACTACGGAAAAGCGGATTTTGGCCCATTGTTCCGATTAAATTCGTTCAATACAGCAAGTATTCGCCTCATTGAATCGAAACAATGGACTCAAAACCGCTTTCCCTCGCTACGGTTTCTATTCTCGGACAACCTCCTAGGCTGTCGAAATAAACACTTTTTTTGGGAATTATTATTTCGGTGCAAAATTGAAGGCATTCGACAGGTCTGGACCAAAGTCCTTTAAACCAAAAAGCCATGGTAGGATGTGGTGAGGTACGAACCGCATCAATGAATGAGGTTGCGCTGCGTTGAACGATTGTCGAAAACTCGATGAATTGTCTGGTTGTTGACCCAAGCCAATGTTAAAACCAAGGTAACTTCAACGTAATCCGTAACCACTCAATTTACCCTCTATTTTATTCAAGAGCAATGCTACAGCGCAGAGTTTATAGGTATAAATGAGCACTTTCCAGACAGCGATTGGACAAAATAGAGGGTAAGCTGAGTAGTTACAAACCAAGCGCGACCATTGATGCAGTTTGTGCCTCATCGCATCTTATCAGTGATGCAGGCGCAAATGATGCACCAGAAATCCAGCGCAGCTCCTCAAAGGCACGAATTACAGCAATTAAATGACTCGAAACCCCTTATGCTCATACACTATGTGTAAGAAACGTAAAATAAAAGTCAAAATAATATCTTGGAGCAAATTTGGCTACAAGTTCTACAACAACTGACGGCTGAAAATACTTATGAAAAGACAGCGATGGAATAATGAGTTGGGCTTTTTGCTGGCTGCAGTGGGTTCTGCGGTCGGGTTGGGGAATATCTGGCGTTTCAGTTATCTGGCATACTCCCATGGAGGTGGAGCATTTCTCCTGCCATATTGTATCGCCTTGCTGTCAATAGGCATTCCATTGCTGATCCTGGAATTTGGTATTGGTCATCAACGTCAAGGGTCTGCTCCATTGGCATTTGCTAAAACATCGCGAGATTGGGAATGGCTGGGCTGGTGGGCAGTGGTGATGGTGATGTTTGGTATCATGCTGTATTACAGCACAATCATCTCCTGGTGCCTGAATTACTTGTATTTATCATTTAATCTAAGCTGGGGTGATGATACCAATGACTACTTTTTCAATCAGTTTCTCCAGGTCAGCGAGACACCAGGCGAATTGATTGCTTTACGACCACAGATTGTAATCGGCCTGGGTATCATCTGGTTGTCTTGCTGGGTGATCGTTTCCCGCGGGATACAAAGTGGCATTGAGCTCGCGAATAAGATTCTTATGCCATTATTGCTGGTATTAACCATCATCATGTCCTTGTGGGCAACAACACTTGATGGAGCAATGACTGGTTTGCATGCTTATTTAAGCCCTGATTTTTCTAAAATGACCAATCCGCAAGTGTGGATTGACGCTTATAGCCAAATCTTTTTTACACTCAGTCTTGGATTTGGCATCATGATTACATACGCCAGCTATCTTCCTGAACAGAGCAATTTAACCCGCACAGCATTGATGACAGTATTTCTCAACAGTGGTTATTCTATTCTTGCGGGATGCGGCGTGTTTGCTGTACTAGGATTCATGGCTGAATCACAAGATAAAGCGATCGCTGATGTGGTTTCACAAAGCATTGGCCTGGCTTTTGTTGTTTACCCGGAAGCGCTTAATCTAATCCCTTCGGGACGATGGTTTGCTGCGATATTTTTCTTCTGTCTGGTCATCGCTGGCCTTTCATCCGCAGTATCAATCATCGAAGTATTTGTTGCTGCCATGATTGACAAATTTGGAGTCAATCGTAAACGCATTACTGCGTTATTATGTTGCGGCGGATTTACTGGAGCACTGCTGTTTGCTACGCATGCGGGATTACACTGGTTGGATATTGTTGATCATTACATCACTCATTACGGCCTTGTCAGCGTTGGATTTCTGGAGTGCATAGTCATTGCCTGGATTTTTAACCTGGCAGAATTACGTGAACATATCAACCGCATATCATCAATCAAGCTCGGTAAAGATTGGGAAATAATGCTTAAATTCATCGCACCCAGCGCCTTGATGGTGATTATCCTCTATGACTTGTACACTGAAATCCAGCAGCCTTATGGTGGATACTCGCGCTTTGATCTGGGATTGATTGGTATTTTATGGTTGTTGCTAACACTGGTTACAGCTGTCGTGTTGGCAATGCTGCCCTGGAAAACAGGGATATTAACTAAGGAACGTTCAAGCAATAACATCAATGACTGACTTGTTTTTTGTCTGTCTTCGGCGTTGCAGCAACAGTTATATAGCTCGCAATGCGCCTATTGCTGCGTCTTGAAGACAAAAGCTATTTTGAAAAAAAATGGCCTACGCTAATTGATGAAGTTATTGCTTGTACGTTCCTAACCTGATCGTAATAACAATATCTAACTCTTTCGCTTTATACCCGAGGATTCTTTTATGTCTCATTCTTCAACCAAAGTAATTTTGGCCGCATTGATTGGTAATTTTCTAATTGCTATCACTAAATTTGCAGCAGCCTGGTATACCCGAAGCTCAGCCATGCTTTCAGAAGGCATTCATTCTTCAGTCGATACCGGTAATCAGTTGTTATTATTATGGGGAATGCGCCAGGCAAAAAAACCTGCCGATCCACGCTTTCCATTCGGTCATGGCAAGGAAATTTATTTCTGGAGTTTTGTGGTTGCCATCTTGTTATTCTCGTTAGGTGCTGGCATCTCTTTTTACGAGGGACTCATCCACATGCTACATCCAACGCCGATGGAAAATGTTTTCGTCAATTATATTGTATTGATGATGGCAATCGTTTTTGAAGGTGGCTCCTGTTATGTGGCCTTTATTGAATTTACCAAAGTCAAAGGTGACTTTAGCTTATTCCAGGCCATTAAACGCGGCAAAGACCCGACCATGTTTGTAGTGTTGTTTGAAGATATTGCTGCACTGTTGGGTTTGGTCGTCGCATTGATTGGTATTTCGATTGCCGTCTATACCGGTGATGCACGCTATGATGGAATGGCTTCCATGGTTATCGGTGTGTTACTTGGTATTACTGCTATTTTGCTCGCCTATGAAACCAAAGGTCTGTTGATTGGTGAAAGCGCGAATCCAGAGGTTGTTGAGGGTATTCAAACTATTCTGGACAAGTTAGATTCAGTCAATCATGTCAATGAAGTCCTCACCATGCATATGGGTCCAGAGTACATTTTAGCCAATGTCAGTATCGATTTTGCAGACCATCTGTCGTCGGATCAAATTGAAGGTGTTGTTGCTCAACTGGATCAACAAATTAAAGCGACTTTTCCACTGGTAAAACGTATTTTTATCGAAGCTGAAGCATGGCATTCACCAACCAAGAATGCTTAGGATCGAGGATTTAATAATATACGAAAGTTTGACGCAGGATTTTTGTTCCTCTTCAAGGTGTAGAAATAGGCGCATAGCAAGCTACGCAACTGTTTCTACAACGCGGAAGACGGACAAAAAGACAAGTCAAAATTCG
>JAZGEP010000029.1:0-4201 GCA_036478815.1 Methylococcales bacterium | reverse complement strand
ATAGTCAATATTTTATTGAGAGTGCCTATGAAAAAGAAATTCATTGTCCGGTTGTCAGATGTTAATTGATATGGGAATCGACTTATTATTAGGTAATATCACATTGAAAGACTACTAGGAGGCTGTCTAAAATAGAGAGCCTACTGCGGAAAAGCAGATTTTGGCCCATTTTTCCGATTAAATTCGTAACTACTCAGCGTAATCAGTAACTGCTCAGATTGCCCTCTATTTAGTTCAAGAGCAAGGCGAAAGCGCGGAGTTTACAGGTGTAAATGAGCACTTTCAACGCGGCTATTGAGCAAACTAGAGGTAAGCTGAGTTACGTCAAAACTTCACTGAAGAGCGTATGTAGTGCTAAAAGCGGTCTCACAAGCCTCATGTGCGACAAGTATACTGATTATTTCCATGCTACTTTATTCGCGTACAGGCCGTTTTTCAAGTTTGCGTTGTAAAGTCCTTCGATGCATATTCAAAGCGCGTGCAGCAGCAGAAATATTGCCATCGTGCTCAATGAGAACTTTCTGTAAATGTTCCCATTCAAGACGTTTAACTGAAACTGGCCGATTGTTGATAGCAACAGTACTGTCACCTTGACTTCTCTCAAGTGCAGCGATGATTTCATCGACATCAGCAGGTTTGGTCAGATAAAATGTCGCCCCTAGCTTAATTGCCTCAACTGCTGTAGCAACACTGGAAAAACCAGTGAGCATGACTATATGAGTCTCTGGATTCAATTGAATCAATTGTTTAACCAGTGCCAGACCAGATTCATGGCCAATGCGTAAATCAACAACAGCATATTCAGGGTGATGTTGTTGGGCTGCCAATAGCGCGTCAGCGATGTTGGTCGCCGTCACCACATCATAGTCGCGTTTTTCCAACGCTTGTTTGAGGACACTACAGAACGTCTGGTCGTCATCGACTATGATCAGTTTTGTCGGTTCATTGGGATCAGTGTTCGTGTTAGATTTCATGTGTCTCTCGTTGGCTCGGCAGGTTGTTGAACGTGGACAGTGGGTAGTTCAATCTCGATACAGGCACCACCATGTTCTGCATTACCGAGATGTATTGATCCACCGAGTCTTTCTATAATCGCACGGGTTAAAAAAAGGCCAACGCCCATTCCTAATTTATTGGAGGTGGTTGGTTCTTTACCTAGTATCTCGACAATATTCTGTGGGAATCCAGGGCCATGATCAGTAATGACTAGCTTGACAGTCGAGGCATTCCAGTCAGCTTCAAAACCAACCCACTTAGGTGAGATATCAGCTGCATTATCCAATACATTAATTAATGCATGAGTGAGTGTACTATCGGCAATGATATTAGGTATAGGCTCAATCCCCTTTATATTATAGTGAAAGACCACATTTTTTCGATTTGAGTGCCAGTTCTGAGTGACTTCATCAAGGAATTGGATGGTATTCATAACACTACCTGAAACAGCACGTAATTCACCAGCTGATTCTGACATTGCCGAAAATGCAGTTTTACACCGGTCGACTTGTTCGCGTAGAATCAACATTTTTTGATGAAGGTCGGGATTTTTGTCGGGCGGATATTCACGTACAAGTTCTCCAGCCAATATTGCTATTGTGCCAAGCGGCGTGCCCATTTCATGTGCAGCACTGGCTGCAAGTGTCCCCATCGCAATAAGACGTTCATTGCGTAATGCCTGTTCACGCGCTTGCGCCAGTTTTTGATCGTGTTCTTTGATGGTGCGCGCCATTTCAACCACAAAATAGGCGACAAATGTGGCAACCACAAGATAGCCTCCCCACATAATTAATACATACAAATCATGAATATATTTGTGTTGCAAGAGTGCAATTGGAGCGGGTAAATTGGTTTCTGTTGCCGTTTCATAATAATCGGGCAGTGGTATATGATAAATAATTAAAATTGTATAGCAAAGTGAGGTTAGGCCAACCATATACCAGGTATAGTCCTGGGGGAGTATTGTTGCGGTGATAATTAACGGGACTAAAAAAAACCAGGCAACGGGATTTGCAGCTCCACCTGTAAAATACAGTAAGCTGGCTAAACCAATGACATCAATAATTAAGTGAAGGAAAATTTCTAACTCATTGACTGGATATGTTTTCTGCAATCGAACCCAGGAGAGTGAGTTGATAACCCATAATGTTGCAATGATTGTCCACAGCGGCATGGCAGGGAGCTGGTATTGAAGAGCATATAAAGTCAGCAGTAGAATGCAAGTAATACCTCCGAGTATCAAATTACGCAAGATCATTAACCACCACAGATTCTGCCGTGTGGATTGCTCAAGTTGATCAAGCGATTGTTTCTGGGACTTGTTCATACTTGCCATGCCTTGAATATTAAATCTTCACTTCTAATTCTACTTTGCTTTATTAGAACAAGGGATTACACAAATTATTTCTGGAGGGTGTGTTTTATGCGCCAATCGATGCTGATTTGCCCGTTAGGAACGTGCATGAAATAATTCGATAACGGACTTGTCTTGTTATCCGTCTTTGGTGTTGCCGCAACAGTTACATAGTTCACTATGTGTCTTTTGATGTGTCTTAAAGATGAAAAAAATCCTAAATTAATAATACATATAGGTAGTTATACAATTTGCGTCGGGTTTTCAGTTTCAATAAAATTAGCAACCATTTTTTCAACCATTACCCAAGGGACTATCATCGGTTTTTTCTGGACGGTAATGGTCAGAGTCGAATCTTCTATCAAATAATCTGCGCTCATCCCTTTGCCTGACAAGCTGCCTTGCTGATGATCACCTGAAACATCGATGCCTTTTTCTGATGCAATCAGTTTAACTTTACCGATTAATTGTTGAGGATCTTCAGTAACTGCATAAGTGAAAGTTTTTGCCATTGTGGTTAGTCCTGATTGGTTGATTGTGACAGTTGTTTGAGATAGCTGTCTTTCAAACTGATGTAATGTTCAGCTGAATAATGTAGAAATTCCAACTCTTGATCCGATAGTTTACGTATTTTCCGTGCCGGTGAGCCAACGTACAGAAAACCGCTTTCCAATTGTTTGCCAGGAGACACGAGTCCTCCTGCGCCTAGAATAACATTATCCTGCACGATGGCTCCATCCATCACAATAGCGCCGATGCCTATCAAGCAGTGATTACCAACAGTACACGCATGGACGACAGCGCCATGTCCAATTGTGACATAATCGCCGATGTTAAGCGGAAATCCATCGCCGGAATAGGGTCCGGGATGAGTGCCATGTAAAACCGAACCATCTTGTACGTTAGTTCCTTTTCCGATGCGAATTGGAGCTACATCACCGCGAACCACCGTGCAAGGCCAGACAGAGACATCGTCCTCAAGCTGTACATCACCAATTACAGTCGCTTGTTTATCAATATAAACACGTTTTCCGCAATCAGGCGTTCGATTGTTAAATTGTCTTATTGGCATAGATTGTAATCTTGGTTTGCCATTTTTATATTTAAATTTGCTGGCATTAATTTTGAGTTTATGAGTGAAATTTAATCACTTATAAATTATGGCACAGGTTTTTTTGTCGTATTTAAGGTATAGAGGCACGCGTACAGTAACCGTGTCCGCAGGAAGTATCAACAGATAGCCAAGTATGACAGGATAGAGGTTGCTTGAATAGTTTTACGGTGGGCTTCTGCTAGCGCCCACTACCTAACCCGACTTTCTCACCAGTCTGATGAGCCTTCGTGACTTCTTTGAATCCACAAGTAATTTGATTGAGTCAGAAATTGGTACTGCTATTCCATTCCTTCAAAAATTCCTTGTGAATCCAAATAGCCACGCGATCATCTCACCATCTGGTGAGAAAAGCAGGCTTAAATTTTCAATTTCAAGGAACTGAATGCGTGTTGTCGATAATGCGGCTATTGCAGGGTGTTCGGTTTCGATAAGATTAAGCGTTATCAAATACGATAGTGAGGAAAACTTGCGAATGAATGTCGATATTGAATTTACGCCCTCTGAGTAAGTTTGGTGAAAAACCAAATGGAGGGCGAATTTTCAGTATAGTGAGAAATTTTTTAAAAGGTTGACTTAAGGTGGTTTGACGAAATAAGGTTACCAACCTTGCTTGTCTTTTTGCTTCTGACCAACGCAATCTCAATCGTTGCGTAGAATGACTATGCGCCTTTTGAGATGGTTCGGTCAGAAACAAAAATCCTGCGCAATCTTGGTAACTTTATTCCGTCAAACCACCT
>JAZGEP010000028.1:0-5212 GCA_036478815.1 Methylococcales bacterium | reverse complement strand
ATCCACCCGACAATCCCGATGATTTTCTTAAGATCGCCAGTGAGCTGTCAGTTATTTCCGATTATGATTTTGTTGCTCTGCTCAACAAAGACAGCAGTAATATAATTCCTGCAGATTGGACAACAATGGCGAATGCTGTCTATTCTCGCCTAGACCAAGGTTATACAGGCTTTGTGATTGCACATGGCACTGACACATTGCATTATTCATCATCTGCTCTGGCGTTCGCACTTGGCAATCAGCTCAATGTGCCAGTCGTATTCACTGGCTCGCAAACAATCCCTGATGTTATCCATGGTGATGCACGAACAAATCTGTTACGAGCCGCACTGGTCGCTCAATCGCAACTGGCTGAAGTGGTAATCAGCTTTAATCACTCGGTGTATCGCGGCTGTCGAGTTATCAAAACAGGCGAACGCAGTTTTGACGCATTTTCGTCACCAGGTCTTGGCGCAATCGGGGATATTGCAGAACATGTAAAACTGAGTCCAATTGCTAAACTGAGATCACTGAACACACAGAATGAGATTGATTTTCGACCACTGTTTTCAGAAGGCATATTGCAAATAAGTGCGATTCCTGGTTTTCATCCACAGTTGCTAATGCCAGTCCTAGACTCAGCTCAATGCAAAGGCATCATCGTGCAATCTTTTGGTGCAGGAAATTTGCCAGATACTGACCTTTATAGTTGGAGTGAAGTGATTCGCTATGCTACTCAACAATTAATTCCAGTGGTCATCAGCAGCCCATTCGCAGCTAATTCGACATTGGACTCAGCATACAACCCCGGAATTTCTGCAATAGAATCTGGAGCAATTGCCGTTGGTAATATGACTCAGGCAGCAATGATGGTGAAATTCAGCTGGGTACTCGCACAAGCGGAGCAAGCAATTGCCAATGGCGCACTGATGCAGGCAGACACACTAAAGCGCGTCGCGAAACTGTTGCAAAGCAATTATGTTGACGAAATGGATTGATTAAAATCTGTCGGGTTGGTTTGTGCGACAACATGAGTGAGTGGGGTTGCCAAGAAGCGAGGATTTAATAACTTCCGGATTTTGACTTGCCTTTGGGTCACAATACTTATTTCTATGCCTATCCGGTTAACGCCCACAATGACTACATATGGTATTAATTTCCTGGTTTTGCTGGCTCAGAGACACCGCATATGGGTGCAATGTGCAATATCCAGATAGGCATGCTTATTTCGATACTTTCAAGCGTCATTCAGCAAATCTTTGAGTGCTTTAGTAGGCTTCTGCTTACTTTCCAGAAAATCTGCAACCTACTCCATACTGTTGTCGGTTAATACAAGTCTTGCTGGAATCACTACATCTTCTGAAATATCTTTTAAGACCTGTAGATGATGCAACAAAGCTTCTTCTATAAAAATCCCTTTTTTCACACCGTATCGTTTTACATAGGCTTCGACTTGTTGTTTGGTTGATTGTGAAATATACGCTGAAATTTGAGTGATTATCATATTCATAGCTCTATGTTTTCGTTGAATCGGGTTTGTGCAACGACATGAGTGAGTGGTGTTGATAAGGAAATATCGTGTTCAATGGATGTTTCAAGAAAAATCTCATTCAGCTCAGCGCGAATCCGCGGCAAGTGTTCTATATCTTTGGTGTGATAAAACACCCACCATTCGACCGCATGATCCCCTGCGTCACCAACAACAATTTCAACCGGATATTGTGTCTCCACACCGCCGACTTGTTGCTCGATCGATTTTTCCCATGCTGTATTGAGCATTTGTTTGACTTCAGATGGACGCTGGTCATAACCAACTTTGAATTTGAGTCTTTCGCGCAAGCCTTTTGCCGAAGCAAACTTTGAAAGATTATGCACAATTTGATCACGCAGCTGAGCATTGCGGATCATAATGCGGTGATTATTAATCAGGTTGAGAATTTCGGTGTGGAAAACTTTAGTTTTGAATACCGTCCCATAAACAGATTCATTACCTCGCAATTGCAAAACATCACCCTCTTCCACCATATCGCTGTTCAGTATAATCAATCCACTAAAGATATCGGGTGCCCAACTACCTTGGGTTAACGCCAGAAAAACACCAATAAAACCAATCACACCACCAGTTTCCAGCAAGGTGGTAAAGCCGAGCAAGCGGATGATGGACAGTAGCGTGATAACAAAGATAAAACCCTGTGAAAACAGACTTAACAAACGTGAATTATAAGTTTCTACCAAACGTATAGTGTCGTTGACTTCACGCTTTTTGCCATAACGATTCAGGATCACGTAGTTGACCAGATGTGCGGTCAGGTAGGCCAGATAGATGACAACCGGAATAGTCAATAACTTCAGAGCAAGTGATTGATGCTCTTGACCTGCATAAAAATGGTAATAACCAAACGCAATCAGTATGATCAGGTTGAGAGCACGAAATACATGCAACCTTCGGGTAAAACGAGAGTCGCTTGCGTCATCGTGGTAAACCATACTCACCAATGGTTTGGAAAACATGATCAATAGCAGGTTGATGCTGATAACAATCCAGGTAGTCATATCAATCTGTGCAAACAAGCCATGGAGATTTGATAGTAATTGATTGAATGACATAAAATGTGTGAGATTGGTGGATTTAGACTCTGCGTAACCTATGGTAGCTGGTCTTGCAATAGTTTGCTATTTTGTAACTACTCGGCTTACCTCTATTTTGTCCAATCGCTGCGTTGAAAGTGCTCATTTACACATGTAAACTCCGCGCTTTCGCCTTGCTCTTGAACAAACTAGAGGGCAATCTGAGCAGTTACAGATTATGCTGAGTAATTACGCTATTTTAAAAGATAAAGCTGAGAAAAACGATCGCGTGAGGAATAAATTGATACCGCTGTTATTTAAACTATCTGCTGAGAACATGGCTGTATATGTACGATAAAGATGTTCTAAGAAAATACTGGGCACAAGCTGTTAAACCAATGTTTGGTGTGTGCCTGAGAACCGGCATCAAACCGTTTCATATTACCTTACTGGGATCAGTGTTCATTGTGCTGGGTTGTTATCAACTGCTCAATGGTAATAATCTGCTGGCTATTCTAGGGTTTTTTATGGCTGGTTTTTGTGATACCACCGATGGTGCCTATGCGCGCGCAACCGATCAAGTAACAGAATTTGGTGGTCTTCTGGATTCAGTCGTTGACCGTTACAACGAATTCATCATTGTCGCCAGTGTATTGTATTTATACCGCGATCAACCGATGTTTTATTACTTCAGTTTTATAGTGTTTTTGGGGATTAGCCTGATGTCATATAGTCGTGCGCTGTATGCGAAATATGGCTACGAATGTCCAGGCAATCCTTTCGAATATCTGGAGCGTGGTTTACTGTTGTTAGTATTTGTATTATTCGGTCGCCCGGATCTTTGGCTGATTACTATTGCCATTGGAACGCATGTATTTGTAATGTTAAGGATTTTGCGTTTTTATCAACTGTCGTCAGTCACCCGTTAGATAGGTACTGATTCCATATTACGACAAACTAACAATTGAAGATCAGGAATAGGCCAAAGTATTCCCCAAATGGTGTGAAAGCTGATATCCATACTGTTTCAAGCGCTGTTCACATTGTACCTTTTCCTGTTTACTGATGTATTGATGCTCGTAGAGTAAAATACCAGGTCTGATCTGGTCGAAATCAATCTGTTGTAATATCTGATAATCAAAACCTTCGGTATCTATCAGCAATAAATCTATCTGATTGATAGCATGTTTATTCAACAATTCTGCAAGCGTAATACAGGTGACTTGTTCAGTCACCACATAGTCTTCAAGATTGGGGATTGCCCATTTGTGGGTTAATAACACATCCAGGTTAAACGTCCCTAGCCCATTACACCATTCAGGCAGAAAATCCAGATTTTCCTGCACGCGATAAAAATCACGCACTTCATTCTTGTTTGAAATCGCCACATTCTCAAAAATCAAATTCGGGTTATCTGCATAATTGGCTTTTAGCTGCTCAAAATAATGTGCAACTGGCTCCACCAAAACCCCATGCCAGTTATAGCGAGTGACAAACTGGTTGATCGGATCATAAATAACGCCATCATTGGCACCAATCTGCACAAAAAAAAGATTGTTATTGGCTTGCGCTGCCTGATTAATCACCGTATTCAGTGTTGTCCATCTGGACATACGGCATAAACGGTCAAACAACTTAATCAAGGCAAGGCGCAGTTTGAAACCTGTTGATAGATGGTGTTGCATGCGATGTTTCTCTATTTCAGTGTGTATTTTAGGAGCGTGCAAGGAATAAATTAGGCAACAGGATACATCAAGCATTGAAATAGTGCGCTGAATTTTCTATGCTAGTAGTAGGTTTGAAGTGCTTCAAATACAGATGCAGTCAAACTCAATCAGTACAGTAATTGATTATGCGAGCCAAAACCAAGCTACCTTTGGGTTATCTAGCTCGCTGAAGAACCAGAACTGATTATTCAGAACTTCGAATACAGTCTGCTGGAACCAATCAGGAGAACGTGTATGGAATCTCAATTCACCAAAAAACTGTTTGTCTATATCGGGGCATTACTGAGCATTGTCATTGTCAGCGCTGCATTCTGGGTCATCTACAATACACTTCAGACGATCAGCCTGGCAGATATTAAAACTCACTTGCATGAGTTTCCTACTGAGTCTCTCATCCTAGCTTTCATGATTGCAGCCAGCAGTTATTTAGCAATCACCGGCTACGATGTCATTGCGCTTCAACACATCAGGCGTGATGTCCAGTATTCACGCGCCGCAACGGCTGCATTCCTGGCATCAGTATTTGGCAACAATATCGGCTTCGCAATGCTCACTGGCACTTCCATACGTTATCGTATTTACTCACAGATTGGCTTGTCAGCCATGGAGGTGGCTGCTGTCAGCTCGTTGTGTGCGTTGACAACAATTCTGGGTATGAGTGTTATTTTTGCACTCGCCATGGTGTTACAGAGCGGTAATACAGTGCAAACTGATTTGCCGTTTTCGCCGGTTCTTATGCACTATGCCGGATGGATTATTCTTTCAGTCATTATTGGCTATCTGTTTTACTCAAAAAACAAACCGCTAACAATCAGCCTGAGAAATTGGTCGATCAGATTGCCCGCATCGATAACAATTTTGAAACAGATTGTGCTGGCAACCGCTAATCTTAGTCTGGTCGCGATGCTCATCTATGTGTTGTTGCCTGCAGGTACTGG
>JAZGEP010000027.1:0-5105 GCA_036478815.1 Methylococcales bacterium | reverse complement strand
ACAAACTTCAGGAACTAATTGAAACATGGGTTTCCAGCATTGTTGCAGAAACTGGTTTGCAAGGCTTGAACAACATGGATTGCCTGAATGTGGATGGTAACATTGTTGTGCTGGAGATTAATCCCAGGCCCAGCGCCAGTGTTGCCCTGTATGATTTGGATTATACGCATGGGCTGCTTGCAGAACATATCAAATGTTTTAATCGTGACAAATGGAATGATCCTCTACCGCAGAGCCAGTTTAGGGGTAGTTGGGTTGTCTATGCGTCAACTGATTTGCGAATAAGCAAAAAGCTGAATTGGCCGTTATGGGTGAGTGATCGGCCTGTAATACATAACGAGTTTAATGATGGAGACCCGGTTTGCACATTGCAGGCAAGTGCTGCTTCAGTTGCACAACTCAAACTTCAATTAATGCAGCGTTGCACTGAGATATCCGATTTGTTGCTTGATTCGAGTGTTCGGCGCGAAAGAAACGTGTAATGACTCAAAAGTATTTCTGTAGGGTGCGTTTCACGCACCAGTCGGCGTTGGGATGTCCGTTTGCTGTCGCAATGGCGTGAGTAACGCACCCGACATTACATTGTCATTAAGTTAAGCTGGTTAGACATAGGATGAGCTGAAGAGAAGCGCATAAATCGCGAAAGATGCGCTTCGTACCTTAGCACGTTCCTAAGGAACGTGCATGAAATAACTTGTGCAATTGACTTGTCTTTTTGTCCGTCTTCTGCGTTGCATAAACAGTTGCATAGCTCACTATGCGCCTATTTTTGCGCCTTGAATACGAACAAAAATTCTGCGCCAATTGCACAAGTTATTTCATGCGCGCTTAAGTAATCTGACAAAATAGAATTAGATAATAAAAAATTTTCAGGAGATAACAATGACAGAGACAATCAGTGTCAATAAGCTCGCCAGACCATTGGTTGAGCGTTTGATTAATCATAACAGTGCATTAAGAGTTGGAGTTGAACAACTCGAAAATGGATGCACAATCATCGATGCTGGTATTCATGTTGATGGTGGTTTGGAAGTAGGGCGCATCGTTGCGGAAATCTGTCTTGGCGGATTGGGAACAGTGAGTTTGTCGCATAGTTCGTATGTGCCGCGCTGGCCGCTAACTGTCAATGTGCATACAGAAAATCCTGTGATTGCTTGCCTGGGCAGTCAATATGCCGGTTGGAGTTTATCTCATGGCGAAGGCAAATCATCATTTTATGCTTTAGGTTCCGGGCCAGCACGCTCACTGGCGAGGAAGGAAAAGCTTTATAAAGAACTGGGTTATGAGGATAAAGCAGACAACGGTGTTCTGGTGATGGAAGTGGATAAACTTCCGCCATTACCTTTAATTGAGGAAATCGCTGATGCCTGTGGTTTGAAATGTACAGATTTAACCATAATTCTCACGCCGACATCCAGTCTTGCGGGTGGTATGCAGGTCGTTGCTCGAGTGCTTGAGGTGGCGTTGCATAAAGCCCATGAGCTGAAATTTCCATTACATCATATCGTTGATGGTAGTGGCAGTGCGCCAGTTTCGCCTCCACACCCTGACTTTATCCAGGCAATGGGTCGCACCAATGATGCGATTCTGTTTGCAGGTCAAGTGCATTTATTTGTGAAAGGCAGTGATGACGAAGCTGAGCAACTTGCCAATCAAATGCCAAGTTCGGTTTCACGTGATTACGGACGACCGTTTGCTGAAATATTCAAGGAATACAAATATGATTTTTTCAAGGTTGATCCAATGCTGTTTAGTCCGGCAAAAGTAGTGGTTACTGCGGTTGATAGCGGTCGCTGTTTTCAGGCAGGTAAGCTGGATGAGGCATTGTTGAACAAGTCTTTTAATCTTTAAGGGTCTGTAAATGAATAAGTCACCGTTTTTGCATCCCAGCTTCAGGCCATCTTCTGTCGATCTTCAATCGCAAAATCCTCAACGTAGCCCGCTACGCCTGCGGTTTTGCTCAATCAGATCAACAGAGTCTAGCCTAAATTTGAGCGCAAAAACGATAACTTATTCATTGTCAAACCCTAAGTGAAACCAATTCCCAGTTGTCCCGCGTGCATTCTGCAAATACTCAATGATTGAACAAGGTCGTATCGCAATTATCAGCGATGATCCAGGCTGGCACGGCAAACATTTACACGAATCTTTTGTAGCGCGTGGATATACCAGCACTGTGGTGTCATTGACCGACTGCGCTTTGCATATGGACGGTGGCCTAACAGTGTTGGGTATTCCTGGGTTTTATCCACAATTACCGGATGGAGTCTTTGTTCGTGGTATCCCTGGTGGATCGTTAGAACAAGTGGTGTTTTATCTAAATGTATTACATGGTTTAAAACAAGCCGAAGTCAAAGTCTATAACGATGGTCGTGCCATTGAACGCACTGTTGATAAGGCTTTGACCAGTTATTTGCTCCATCAGGCAGGAATTTCAATGCCGGCAACCTGGGTGTTTAGTCAGCGCGAACCAGCCATGCACATTGCACGACAACAATTACTCAGCGGTCATCAACTGGTCTTCAAACCATTGTTTGGTTCACAGGGAGAAGGTCTGCAATTAATTAGTCGTATCGACGAACTCTGTAATGTGGTTGACCATAATGGAGTGTATTATTTTCAACGCTTTATAGCTTCTGCGGATGGCAGCTGCTTCGACTGGCGAGTCTTTGTTATCAATGGAAAAGCGGTTGCAGCAGCAAAACGCAATGGTACTCATTGGTTAAACAATGTTGCTCAAGGGGGGCGTTGTGAACCTGCTGTTCTGGATAAAGGCTTATCCGATCTTGCCGAACATGCCGTCAGTTTGCTGGACATGGATTATGGCGGCGTTGATATTATCAGTGACGCACAGGGGCAGTTGTATGTTCTTGAAGTCAACAGTGTGCCAGCATGGCGAGGTCTACAAAAAGTCTGTGATATTTCAGTGGCTGATTGTCTCGTAGATGACTTTATTGGCAAATTAAACCACACAAAACAGGTCAGGTTTGCTGCAATCTGAGCATAAAAGTCAGATTCGGGAAAAAATCCTGAATGCCTGGCTGCATGCTTGTGAGCTTGATATATTGACTTTTAAACCCGGTAATGTCAGTGTTTATGCGGCTGGTCACGATATGACAGCGGAACACTTTAGAGTCAGTGCTAGCGTAAGTGCTAAGCCCATCACAGATTTTGCTCTTTCATTAGGAGAGAAAATCTTTTATTCTATTAGGGATACCTACGATGCTGTTGGTTGCAACACCAATTTGGGCATCGTTTTACTGTGCGCGCCATTGATCCAGGGGCTCCAAACACTACTGTCTAATCAAAAAAACGCAGTTTCGCTGCGCGAACAAGTCAGTATTGTACTTGATACAACATCCATAACTGATGCCGATTGGGTTTATCAAGCCATTAGAATAGCAAAACCTGGCGGTCTTGGACATGCAGATCAGCAAGATGTTGCAGAACAACCTCAGGTAACACTTCAGCAAGCGATGTGTCTCGCATCTAACAGAGATCGTGTTGCATATCAATATGCAAACGATTACAAAGATATTTTTGAATATGGAGTGCCTTGCTATCGGCAAGCACTTTCGCGTTATGGTGATGAGCGATGGGCGACACTGTCTGTTTATGCCAGTTTTTTGGCATCAATTCCAGATAGCCTGATTGAACGTAAACATGGAAAACGGTTTACCCGGATGGTAGCCAGCAGGATGACTCTTGTCAATCAGCAATTGCAGGAGTTTAGCCCTGATAAGCCTGAACACTTATTCAGTATTCTCAAGGATGTGGATGCTGAGTTCAAAGCTGCAGGGATTAATCCAGGAACAACGGCGGATTTGACTGTTACGTCTGTATTTGCCGAGAGACTGGATACGTTAAGATGGGGCGTTGAGTGAACGAGTATTCGATCTAGTGTTTCAAATTGACCGGTTATATGCATCGGTGACAATACTGTTATAAGAAGCTGGCTAATTTGATCGCTTATTTCATACCTGTTTCTAAGCAGGGCAGCAATTAAAACGCAAGAGTATGATGCTTTGATAAAACTGTGAATAGTTTTATTAACAGAATCGACATTACAAAAAAATTTAGTTTATATATCACAGGAGCTTAAAGGAAAATGGCAAAGATTAAGAAAATGATGGTTGGTGAATCTCTACATGGCGATGGTAATGAAGTCGCACATATCGATTTGATCATAGGTCCACGTGGCAGTGCAGCTGAAACTGCATTTGCAACCAGTCTGACTAACAACAAAGACGGATTCACCAGTCTATTGGCTGTTGTTGCTCCAGACTTGATGTGTAAACCAGCGACAGTGATGTTTAACAAAGTCACCATCAAAAATGGCAAACAAGCAGTTCAAATGTTTGGTCCTGCTCAACGTGGTGTTGCAATGGCTATTACTGATTGTGTTGAGGAAGGGGTTATTGCTGCAGAAGAAGCAGAAGATTTGTTTATCTGTGTTGGCGTTTTCATTCACTGGTTGGCTGAAGACGATAAAAAGATTCAGGATTACAATTACACTGCTACCAAAGAAGCGCTTGAGCGTGCGGTTGCAGGCAAACCAACAGCGATTGAGGTGGTTGCCCATAAATCAACGAAACACCCATTTGCAGCACATAAATAATTGATATCACTGATTGAGCTTTTCTTAACCTGAAGCAGAGTCTGCTGAGCTGGTTGAGAGACTTGGTTACTGAGTCTTTATAGACATTAAGATCGTCACCATCCATGGTGGCGATTTTTTTTGTTTGCTGAACGCTGATGTTTTTACTGACTGAGCATCGTTAACCTCTTTATATCAACATCACTGAGCTGACCACTATGCAAGCTGCTTGCAAGCAAAGCGCTGTGGATGCCTATTTGTGATAGTCTGTTCAAATCGCTGAAACCTCTGATGCCGCCTGCAGCAACAAGCTGACTGTGAGTTGCCATCTGCTGGATTTGCTCAAGGCGCTCCCAGTCTGGGCCTGTGTTTGTGCCTACTTTGCTGAGTGTCATGATGATCACTTGTTCTGGCCAGTATCTGGAAGATGATAATAACTGGTCTGGGCCAATCAGTGAATGTTTGAAATCCAGTGACAAGATTAGCTCGCCTGGTTTTGCTGTAATTG
>JAZGEP010000026.1:0-3868 GCA_036478815.1 Methylococcales bacterium | reverse complement strand
AAATTTTTTCATTTTTTAACTTCCTCCTCATAGTATGAGATTATTACGTGTCGAACGTAAGACACTCAATACTTATAACCAATAATTGACTAGAATTCAACTTTAAATCGTGTCTTTATGTATTTTTCTTGAAATTGATGCCGTGCTGGTTTTTGGTTGTAACCTTCTGCAGATTGGATAATTTTCAGCGTCATCCCGTTTATTTGATTGATTTATATAGAACTGTTCTGTTGAAAATAAAGGTGTTATGTCTCTGAAAACAGATAGCAATATAAATTTTTCACAACCGCTCACCGAACTGTTGAATGAAGATGAAATTATTTCGCAACTGGATTTAATGACTGCTCAGTCTATTAGTCAATTAATTGTTTTAGCGAAAACACAATCTACAAATTCCTATCTTCTCGACTTGTCTCAGCACTCCAATCAATCAGGCGTTGTTTGTGTGGCAGAAAGTCAGACAAAAGGCCGCGGTCGGCGTGGTCGTAGTTGGGTTTCGCCTGCCGGCCATAATATCTACTTGTCAATGACTTGGCGCTTTGGTGGAGACTTGGCGAAATTATCAGGATTGAGTTTGGCTGTGGGTTTAGCAATCGTGCGGGTACTGAATAATTATGGCTTGGGTGATTTATCACTCAAGTGGCCAAATGATGTGTATTGCCGTGGTCAAAAATTAGCTGGCATTCTGGTTGAGATTGCTGACACCAATGCCAATGAGTGCCTGGTAGTGATTGGGGTTGGCTTGAATCGTTGGATTGGTACTACTGTAGCTGATTTAATCGACCAGCAATGGACTGATCTTTATTCTCTGATGGGAAAGAGTCTGCCTTCTCGAAATCAGCTGATAGCAAAAATCATTGATCAATTAATCAAAGTAATTGCTCAATTTGAGAGTGTTGGGTTTGCTGGATTATGTGACGAATGGGGTCAATGGGATTATTTACTGGGACGCCAGCTAGTGTTAGCTGCTGGCAATCAGCAAATCAGTGGAACAGCGTGTGGGGTTAACAGATCAGGGTTACTGGTAATCAAAAATGAGCAAGGTCAACTACAGCCTTATGCGATTGGAGAGGTATTGTTGAAGTGCCGATGAATTTGCTGGTTGATGTTGGTAATACGCGCATTAAATGGGCCAGTCAGTTAGACCAGCGCTTGATTTTCGCAGATGCTGTTGTGCATCGTGATCATCAGGATTTATCGGCATTGATAGATCGCAGCTGGTTGAATTTGGAGCCGCCTTCCAGAATTATGGTTTCGAATGTGGCTGGTCAGCGAATAGAACAGGCACTGATAGACTGGATCAGAGGCGCGTGGGGGGCCGTTCCGGAATTTGTCGGGGTTGAGTCTGGGTTTTTAAGTTTTAAAAGCGAGTATTGCATTGAGACGCTTGGAATTGATCGCTGGATGGCATTGTTGGCACTTCGTGATCAATTTGAATTGCCAGCTATTGTAGTTAGTTGTGGTACTGCAGTGACTGCCGATGTGTTGACTGACAAAGGACTTCATATTGGTGGTGTGATTATGCCTGGCTTGACCATGATGAGAGAGGTTTTGCATCAACGCACCAATGGATTATCTGTGGCGTCAACCGAGCCAATAGCCCTGATTGGGCGTGATACAGGACAAGCAATGGCCAGTGGCACACGATTGGCAATTTGTGGAATGATTGATCGAGTCATCTTAGAGGCAGAGCATCAAGGTCATCTAAATCCGAAACTAGTGTTAACTGGAGGCGATGCCCAGGTTGTTGCCAATGCGTTGGGCCGGCCTGTTTTAATCGAACCACATCTGGTATTGATGGGATTGATGCTGGTTGCTGAGGGTCTGTAAATGAATAAGTCACCATTTTTGCATCCCAGCTTCAGACCATCTTCTGTCGGTCTTCAATCGCAAAATCCTCAACGTAGCCCACTACGCCTGCGGTTTTGCTCAATCAGATCAACAGAGTCTAGTCTAAATCTGGGCGCAAAAACGGTGACTTATTCATTTCCAGACCCTAATCAATCACATTCGTGACTTTTGTCATCCCAAGTTGCATGGCCATTCGGCTAAAAATCAGTCCTCCAAAAATCAATGATGCGAATAACAAATGCAGTGGCTGCGCAAAAGCAGGAATCGCGAATCGATCCATGGTGATGCCCAGCATAATCTCAATCACAACAGAAGCAATTACCAGACTGGCAAGTGCTTTGCCCCAAAAATAGTGTTGTAGCAGTTGTTTGCTATTCCATGTTAGCCAGATCACTGAAAACAGAATAATCGCAGAGAAACTGCGGTGGACATAAAAAATCAATGGGAAGTGGTTTCTCCACTGTTCGCGATGTGACTCTCCCAGCTGTTGGGCAATGGTGTCCACAGCTTGCCTGACCTGCGTCCCCATCAGAACTTGTATTAACACAAAGACAATTGCCACTGTTAATACGGTTCTAACTGATGTTGGCAATAATTTCCAGTGAACTGTTGTTAAACGCTTACGCTGCGATCTGGTGACTGTGTAAATTAATAAGCCAACAATGGTTAATGCCGATAACATATGGATGCTAATCATTACCGGACGCAGATTGCTAGCAACAACCATTGCGCCTAGCCAACCCTGGAGACCAACCAGGATGAATACTGCGGTGCTGCAATAGACGATTACCCGATCAGTGTTGCGGAATCGAAACGATAGCAGCATGGTTGCAAATACAAGCAAACCTATGGTGACTCCGGTGAGTCGATTGACATATTCAGTCCAGGTTTTTATCGGATTGAAGTCAGTATCGGCGTAGCCACGTTGTGCGTAGAGCTGATGATAATTGTCTGGCAACTGGGATTCCTGGGTTGGTGGAATCCATTGACCAAAACAAGTTGGCCAGTCCGGGCAGCCCATACCAGAACCAGTGGCTCTGACCAGTGCGCCGACAAAAATCAGCAAGAACACTGCGCCGATAGTAAACGTGCCAACACGTTGGAATAGTTGGCTGGATGGGTGAGTTTGAGTCATTGTGGCTGAGGCTGATGTTGTGGATCAAAAATGCTAGTAATAACAAGCGTTGCGGTCTCAGAACTCTCAAGATACAAATCAGTTGAATGCATGGCTGATGTTTGCAACACAGCAAGCATCACAGATTGATTGTCTGATATCGAGCAGTTTGATAGCCCCGATGCGCTGCGAACGATTTGGCCGACACTGTCTTGGGTTTGACTCGATTTGCTGAAAATCCGCGTGCCAGGTTCAGGGGTGAGTTCAGCAGTGCAAGTTAGTTCCACCATGCGGCGTTTTAGAGTTCCCAAATGCTGAGTTCTGGCAACGATCTCCTGGCCGGTATAACAACCTTTTTCAAAACTGATGGCATTGAGCAGATCAAGATTGAGCATTTGTGGAGTAAACGTCTCAGCAATCGGTGGGGTAATTATCGGAACACTGTTAGCTATTTCGTGTTGATTCCATAATTCGGCATCGGAACTGGGTAGCCCCAGACTGGATAATTGCTGAAAAGTATCATCTGCGCAATCTGCTTTGGCCAGTATCAGATAGCGTGATGGCTGACCGTCTCTGTTGTGACAACCTAAAAAGTAGTTGTCTCCATTCTTGGTAACGTTATTTGTGGATGGTAAAGCGATTTGATCCAGGCTATTTAAGTCACTTGAAAAACCGATTAATCGCCACTGCTCGCTATCGTCGGTCACAGTGACATCAGAACGTAAAATATACATTTTCAGACGCTTGCAGACAGTTTCTATCATCGACACGGGTATGATTAATAGAAAACCAGAATCTGTTGCCAAGGCTTTGAATGTAGTAATAACACGCCCTTTGGGATTGCACAGTGCCCCCATTGTCCAATGGTCTGATTTCAATTGTTTGAAATCACAAGTGGTCTGA
>JAZGEP010000025.1:0-2459 GCA_036478815.1 Methylococcales bacterium | reverse complement strand
ATACCTGTTCTCGGCCATGAGATGTCATTGGTAAGAATGGAATAAATATTACAATAGCGATAATTGTTTATTTTGAGCGATTGCAAAATCCACATGGGATGGATCGTCTATCCTGCTGAATGAGCATGGAAATCCGTAGGCCTGATAAACGGTAGCGTCATCAGGCGATGAAGAGTTATATACTCCACAAACGCCGGATGACACTAAAGCTTATCTGGCCAACGGCGCTAAATAAAATCAATCAGTTAGAGCGAGACTGATAATTGAACAAAAAACGTTTGCTTCTAACTATTTGTTATTTAGCAGGTGAGTGTTTTCGGTTCTTAATTCACATTTAAACGGGCTATAGGGCATGAGAGGGAACGTTGGATAATGACGAAATGTAAAGGTTTGTTGCCTGAATGACATTGCGCTTATCCAGCCAACAATTAACAGGCAGGTAAGATTGAATACAACTACATGCTCAACTGAATCAAATCACTATCATTGTGAAGTTTATATAATATTTTACGTATCATTATAAGGTGGTTTGACGAAACAAAGTTACCAACCTTGCTGGTCTTTTTGCTCCTGACCAACACAATCTCAATCGTTACGTAGAATGACTATGCGCCTCTTGAGATAGTTCGGTCAGAAACAAAAATCCTGCGCAATCTTGGTAACTTTATTCCGTCAAACTACCTTATTTCGTATTACTTCCTATGTTTTCATCTGTCATTCAGTAATTATTCATGTAACCAATTTACTATCCAGTGTATGTCTAATGACATAAAGGGGAAAAACAGATGGCAGATATCTCTAAAAACATTTTGAATAACCATAATCTCGTCAGAACTATCCTATTGCTCGCCTTGTCGCTGGCAACATTAAACGCTGTTTTTGCTGCACAAATTAGTGGCTTTGTGTGGCTGGACAACGATCTGAACGGAATTCAGGATACCAGCGAACCCGGTTTTGCTCAGACCGTTCCAGGCTTTGGCGCACCAAATATTGCTCTGTATGCAACTGGCAGCATAGAACTCATCGAATTTATCCCACTTGATGAAGACAGTAATGGTCAATACAGTTTTAACAATGTCGCTGATGGCGATTATTATGTTTGTGTGAGCAATGAGTTCCTGGAACTGGGGTTGACTGTCACCACTCCTAATGCTGGCGATGATGCGATTGATAGCGATTTTGACTTTTCACCTTGTTCATATGATATTTCAGTCTCTGGCGAACAGGTTGTGGAACGTGACCTTGGGTTGGTTGACAACACAACAGAGGTTACTGAGGCTGGTAGTATCGACGTGAGTGTTGCTGTGGATCACGATGGCGATGGTGTCGTCCATTTTCGTTTCCCGGAAGTTCCTGATATCATTCTCGAACTTTATTCAAATGAGGACGGAAGACTCATCAAATCTGCCTTGTCTCAGTCAGCTTTTGGATTCACTCCCGATCCTGACTTCCATAACATTCCTGTTGGAAGCTATTTTATCTGTGCGTCCAGAAATGTTATTGAAGATGGAGAGCCTGTCATTCGGCCTGTGGAAGCAACAATACCTAATATCGGTAGTAGTGTTGGTGATAGTGAGTTATCTGATAGTGATTTTATTACACAGGCAGACGGTAGTGTGTGTACAAACTCAATTTCAGTACAAATAGACACGATCTTTCGTATTGGACTTGGACTAAGCCCCTCGGTAATTAAACCGATTGTAGTGAATGAATTCTGTACGCTGGATGATGCATTAATATCTGCAGTACGAGGTATTCCAATAGGGTTCTGCCCGTCAGGAGGTTCTCAGTCTATTCATGACGGCACTGTCTTTTTACAGGAAAATAGCCGTCATGGAACGATTGTAGCGCCTGGTTTCCCTGGGGCTGGAAACCCATCAACCGCGACTATTACTGGATTAGGTCAGGGTGCATTTGCTGATGTTGTGGAAGCAAATGGTCGGAGTAACAGTGACAGCTTTGCTGATCTTAAAATAGAAAATCTCAGTGTCAAGGTTGCGAAAGCACTTGGGGCAAACTTAACGATTACGAATTCAACCATTGAAGATAATTTGGTCGTAGGGGAATTCTGTTGTTCGCGGGTAAAAATCGAGAACTCAACCATCTGTGGTGTGTATGTGGAATCGCTTTCCATTGTCTACAATTCTGGTAATCCAACGCAGAGTACTCTCTCGCTAAACCCATGCATAGAGACTAATTCAGGTACAAGCAACCAAATCAGTGGTTTTGTATGGATGGATAACAATGGTGATGGGTTGCAGAGTAATGGCGAACCAGGCTTTGCCCAGACTGTTCCCGGCTTTGGTGCACCAAATATTGCACTGTATACTACCGGAAGCACGGAATTCATTGAATTTATCCCGCTTGATGAAGCCAGCAATGGTCTATACAGCTTCGAAAATGTGCCGGATGGTGAATATTATGTGTGCGTAAGCAATCAGTTTCTGCTATTGGGGCTG
>JAZGEP010000024.1:0-7706 GCA_036478815.1 Methylococcales bacterium | reverse complement strand
TTGTCTTTTTGCTTCTGACCAACGCAATCTCAATCGTTGCGTAGAATGACTATGCGCCTTTTGAGATGGTTCGGTCAGAAACAAAAATCCTGCGCAATCTTGGTAACTTTATTCCGTCAAACCACCTTAAGCTGCTGACTTCTGACATGCTCCAGCAACTTTATCAAGTAACTCGTTAATCGCTGTATATTTCATTTTCATTGATGCTTGATTGACAACCATGCGCGAACTGATATGTGCGATTAATTCATCAGCGTACAAACCATTCGCCTTTAAGGTGTTGCCGGTATCGACCACATCTACAATACAATCTGCAAGGCCTACCAAAGGCGCTAACTCCATTGCACCATACAATTTAATGATTTCGGCTTGCACGCCTTTTTTAGCATAAAACTGCCGCGCTGTTTTCACATATTTGGTAGCGATTCGCAGACGGCCATGTTGCGCAGCTGGTTCCACGGGTAAAGCGGTCATTAACCGGCAGCAGGCAATATTCAAGTCTAAAGGTTCGTATAAGCTGTCCGCATCCGATTCCATTAAGACATCTTTTCCTGCAATACCCAAATCGGCAGCGCCATGCTCAACATATGTTGGCACATCTGTTGCCCGAATAATGACTAGACGAACATCATCACGACTGGTCGGAATGATCAGTTTGCGACTAACATTTGGATCTTCCAATGGTTCAATGCCAGCAGCAGCCAACAACGGCATGCAATCTTTATAAATACGGCCTTTGGAGACGGCAATGGTTAACATTTTATTATTTTTCATTATGATTTTATTGTTTTACAGTCGCTTAGGAATGAGGACTTAAGTATCATTCCTTATGGTCACTCATTCAATTCATGGCGCTGATAAAACAGAATATCAATAATCATAATCACCACGCCAACGGTAATTGCTGAATCAGCTACGTTAAAAACAGGCCAATGCCAGGATTGATAATAAACATCAATAAAGTCGACGACGTAGCCCAATAACACTCTATCCACCAGGTTACCAATTGCTCCACCTAATACAAAACTTAAGCCCAACGCCTCTAACCGGCGTTGTTTTGGTAATCGTGAAATCCAGATCACTATGGCGATACTTGCTAAAATTGATAAGGCGATAAAAAACCAGCGTTGCCAACCACCAGCAGTACTCAGGAAGCTAAACGCAGCCCCCAGGTTGCGCACATAGATAATCTGTAACCCTGGAAATAATGGAATTGCTTCGTATAATTCTAACAGCGCTCTGATCCACCATTTACTGAGTTGATCCAGCATTACCACTAATATAGCTATCAGTATCCATAAGCGCATTTATACGAACTCCCGTATTTCACCTGCACCATCAACATTTTCAATGCAACGACTACAAAGCTCCGGATGTTGGGTGTGTGTACCTACATCTTCTCGCAAATGCCAGCAACGTGTGCATTTTTGATGGGTAATTGGCAGTATGCGTAATTTTAACTTATCATTCTCAGTACTGCTGACAGCGTCTGATGCGTGTTCCAATGGAAAAACCACGGCATCCGAACAAATAAACACAAAGCGTAATTCACTCCCAAGCTGGTTTAGTGTTGAAAAAAGTGTTTCATCGCAATAGAGTTCCACAGTGGCTTCCAGAGAGGATTTAATCTGCCCATCATTGCGTTGCATCTCCATGGCTTTACTGACCAGCTCGCGAACTTCTATGACTGCATCCCAATAGTCACGATCCATGGCTGCGTTATCAGCTAGTGTGTGCAATCCTGTGTACCAGGATTCGAGAAAGACGCTTGCGCTGTGTTCGCCTGGTAAATATTCCCAGATTTCATCCGCTGTATAACTGGCAATTGGAGCCAGCCAGCGCGCCAACGCTTCAACAATGTGATACATGGCAGTCTGGGTTGAGCGACGGGCTCGACTGTCAGCTTGCGTAGTATATTGGCGGTCTTTGCTGATATCCAGATAGAATCCACCCATATCCATTGCGCAAAAATTATGAATTTTTTGCAACACTTGATGGAATTGATAATGGTCATAAGCCTGAATCACTTCATCCTGAATTTGTGCGGCGCGGTCAACAGCCCATTGGTCAATTGCCAGCATGTTGTCAAAAGCCACGCTGTTCACTTGCGGATCAAATCCATTCAGGTTGGATAGCAGATAACGCGCAGTGTTACGTAAGCGACGATAAACATCGGCTGAGCGTTTGAGAATCTCATCAGAGACAGTCATTTCGCCGCGATAATCAGTTCCCGCCACCCACAAACGCAATACATCTGCACCCAGATTATTCATCACTTTTTGTGGTGCAACCACATTGCCTCTGGATTTAGACATTTTTTTACCATCAGCATCAACGGCAAAACCATGGGTTAACACCTGCTTATAGGGCGCAGCATCGTACATTGCAACTGAAGTCAATAACGACGACTGAAACCAGCCACGGTGTTGATCCGAACCTTCAAGATACAGATCAGCCGGCATGGTTAGCTCATCTCTACCGTTTAACACACAATAATGCGTAACACCAGAATCAAACCAAACGTCTAAAATATCGGTAATTTTGGTATATTCGGCTGCTGTTTCACCCAACAACTCAACAGGATCCAGCTCAAACCAGGCTTCAACACCTTGTTTTTCTATGCGCTTAGCGACTTGTTCAATGAGTTCAGGGGTATTGGGATGTAATTCACCCGTTTCTTGATGCACAAAAAAAGCAATTGGCACACCCCAGTTACGTTGGCGGGAGATACACCAATCGGGACGACCATCAATCATGCCTTTAATACGCGCTTCGCCCCAATCTGGAATCCATTTAACCTTATTGATTTCTTCCAACGCATGTTCGCGCAAAGCATTATTATCCATGGCAATAAACCACTGCGGAGTCGCGCGAAAGATAATCGGGGTTTTATGTCGCCAACAATGCGGGTAACTATGCTCCAGCGCTTCATCATGAATTAATGCATTGCGCTCGCGCAGCACCTCAATCACATGATCGTTGGCATTGAAAACGTGCTCTCCACCAAACAATTCAGTTGACGGAAAATAACAACCATTACCTGCTACCGGGTTGTCAGTTTCAAGACCATAACGTTGTCCAACGATGTAATCATCCTGGCCGTGTCCGGGAGCAATATGCACTGCACCAGTTCCAGCTTCCACGGTCACATGGCCACCAAGTACCACTGGCACCTGACGCTGATAAAACGGATGTTGTAGCATCAGGTTTTCCAGTGCATCACCACGACAATAGGCAATCACCCGATACTCTTCGACAGCATAGCGTAACATCACATCCTTGATCAGCGCCTCGGCAATCAGCAGCCGTTCTGCGTTAGAACCAGAACCATATTGCACAACAGCATATTCAAGTTCAGCATTGAGTGCGACGGCTTGGTTTGCAGGGAGTGTCCACGGTGTTGTAGTCCAGATTGGAATAGACAGTGGTCCATGACCATTACACTCAGGAACATGATGGCAACGATCAATTAATGCTTCTGTATCAATCACTTCAAAACGCACATCAATTGCTGGAGAGCGTTTGTTTTCGTATTCAACTTCGGCTTCAGCAAGCGCCGATCCACAATCAGTACACCAATGGACAGGCTTGGAGCCTTTAGTCACATGTCCGCGTGTGTTAATTTTCCCTAAGGCACGCACAATATCGGCTTCAACCTGATTATCCATGGTCAGATAGGGTTTATGCCAATCTCCGAACACGCCTAACCTGATAAATTCAGTACGCTGATTATCCACTTGTTTGGTTGCGTAATCACGGCATGCTTTTCTAAAGGTGGTGACATCAACCTTAACCCCCGCCTTACCAATCTTCTTCTCGACCTGAAGTTCAATCGGCAAACCATGACAATCCCAACCAGGTATATAGGGTGCATCAAAACCACTCAAGGTTTTACTCTTGATGATGACATCTTTCAATATTTTGTTAACCGCATGCCCGAGATGAATTGGGCCATTTGCATAAGGAGGACCATCATGCAAAATAAATGTCGGGTGCCCTTCTGTATGCTTACGAATCAGACCGTACAAATCCATATCCAGCCATTGTTTCAAACGTGCCGGTTCGCGTTGGGCAAGATTGGCCTTCATTGGGAATGAAGTTTTGGGTAGATTTAAGGTCTGTTTATAGTCCATCTGTAAGGTCGTTAATAATGAAATGAGTTGAGTTGAGGTCTAATCTGGCTTTTCTGCAGAAAAGTTTTTGATGCAACTATCCACTAAGATAGTATCCGCACCCGGGAACAAAATGTCGTAACTACGCAGCATTATCTGTAACTGCTCAGATTGCCCTCTATTTTATTCAAGAGCAAGGCGAAAGCGCGGAGTTTACAGGTGTAAATGAGCACTTTCCAGACAGCGATTGGATAAAATAGAGGGTAAGCTGAGTAGTTACAAAATTTCTCCAGCAGAAAGTATACTACACCGCCAGCAATTGTCGTGCTTGCTGTGCATCTTTACCAATCTGTTCAGTTAATTGCTGAAAAGAAGCAAATTTGCGCTCCTCACGAATACGCTGCTGGAAAATAATTTCAACCTGTTTGCCGTATAAATCCTGATTAAAGTCAAACAAGTGTACTTCCAGTATAACTCGCTGATCACCACCAACTGTCGGACGAATACCAACATTGGCAACACCAGGAACTGGCTGTTCGGATATGCCCACAACAGTGACCGCAAATACACCACGTACAGGCGATTTTTTTCGGAACAACTGAATATTGGCTGTTGGGAAACCAAGCTGACGACCTCGTCCTTCGCCATGAACCACACGTCCACAGACCGAATAGGGGCGACCCAACAATAGTCTGGCTTGATCTAAATCGCCAACTTCAAGGGCTTGACGTATTGCTGTACTACTAATACGCTGCCCATCATTCAATAGAGTTGCAGTATCGTTGACAATGAAACCGTATTCTGTACCGAGTGATTGTAATAACTTAAAATTTCCTCGGCGCTGTTTACCAAATCGAAAATCGTCCCCTACCACCAACAAGCGCAATGCTAACCTATCAACAAGATAGTTATGAACAAAGCTTTCAGGCTCAAGAGTTGCCAATTTCTCTCCAAACCGCAACAGCAGTATTAAATCCACAGGCAGAGTCTTTAAGTGAGCTATTTTTTCACGCATCCGTGTGAGACGAGAAGGTGCTTCGACCCCCTTAAAATATTCCAGCGGATGTGGCTCAAACAACACAACCACAGTCGGCAACCCAAGCTTCTGTCCTTGTTTTGCCAGGTTGTTGATAATCATCTGATGACCGAGATGCACGCCATCAAAGTTACCAATTGTCGCAACGCAACCACCTTCAAGAGGTTTTGAATGTGAGATGTCGCGAATCACGCGCATAACAATATTTAGGTCCTGACTGAGTTAGGAAAATGCTTGATGGGTAATTATTGTATCAAAACAGGGCAATGATTCGACTATTCATTTAGGCATGTTGCTGACTGCTCATTGTTCTCTTAATCAGATACTGATTTTTGCATTAAATGATGTGGCCGCATACCGACCAACGCGAGGACTGAAAAATACATAGTGATCGCCATCACTATCCAGAAAGCAAGATTGGCAATACGCTGCCATAAATCTGCTTGTAGCCATTCCTCAGTATTGACACCAACATACAACACACCAACCAATGTCAGGTTGGCAACAATTACTGACAACCAAAACCTGCCCCAGCCAGCCCTCGGCATAAATATATTGTCACGACGTAAATGTCGATACAACAAACCAGAGTTTACAAATGATGCCAATGCTGTTGCCAATGCCAAACCAGCATGTGCTAGCGGAAAAACCAGAATAATGTTAAACAGCATATTTGCAACAATAGCAATCATACCAATACGTACAGGAGTGCGCATATCTTGTCGAGCAGTGAAACCCGGCACCAGTATCTTTACTGAAATAAAACCCATTAAACCAACCGAATAAGCCATTAAACTGCGTGCTGCCATAACCACATCATGGTCGGTAAATTCATCATACTGAAATAACGTTGCCAACAATGGCTCTGCCAGCATCAATAAGGCAAGCGATGCAGGAAGACCAATCAAAACCACCCATCGCATACCCCAATCCAACGCTGCCGAAAATGCAGCGGGTTGTTGATTGGCATGACATTTTGATAATGCAGGCAAAATAACTGTTGCCAGCGCAATACCAAATACACCGAGCGGAAACTCAACCAGACGATCAGAATAATATAGCCAGGAAATGCTTCCTGTGGTGAGAAATGAAGCGATCAAGGTATCTAATAGCAGATTGAGTTGCGTGATAGAAACACCGAACAAGGCTGGAACCATCAATTTCAGAATGCGCCGCACACCTTCATCAGCAAAACCCCAGTGTAATCGCGGCAATAATCCCAAGCGCCACAATGCCGGAAATTGAAATGCCAATTGTACGGCACCAGCAATAAATACACCCCAGGCCAGTGCAATAACTGGCTCATCCATTTGCGGAGCAAACCAGATTGCCGCACTAATCAGACAGATATTGAGTAATACTGGTGTAATCGCAGGAATTGCAAACTGTCCATGTGTGTTGAGAATACCTGCGGCAAAAGCAGTCGAAGCAATGAAGAAAAGATAGGGAAAAGTAATCCGTAATAGCTGTACAGCTAAATCATAGGAACCGCCTTGCCATGAAAATCCAGGCGCAAACGCCATAATAAACAACGGAGCGGCGATAACACCAACAATAGTGACCAGCATCAATATTAGCGCGAGTGTTCCGCCAGTTCGGTTGATGAATGTCTTCAATGCAGCCTGACTGCCTTGCTCCTTATATTCCGACAACACAGGCACAAACGCCTGCATGAATGCACCTTCTGCAAATAAACGGCGAAAAAAATTGGGGATTTTGAATGCCACAAAAAAAGCATCGGTTGCAGCATCAGCACCAAGAAACCGGGCAAAAATAACATCGCGGATAAACCCCAAAATACGCGACAAAAAAGTCATGCCGCCAACAATAGCCGTTGATTTTAATAATTTTTTGCTCAGTGTATTCGCCCTGTCTTAGATCGATATGTTTGATTAAAACTGAATCCATGACCAAAAAGCGGATACAGATGAAAATTCAGCAGAACATCATATACGAATATGCATTGTTTTGATATTGACATCAGCTACAAAAGTTATCATAATTAGCGGCTGATTAAGTTACTTAATTTTACAGGACAGAAAAACAACGATGGCAAATTCAGCATCAGCTCGCAAACGCGCACGCCAGGCAGTCAAGCGTAGACTGAACAATCAGGCATTGCGTAGTCGCATGCGAACCTACATCAAGGCAATCCTTGCCGCAGTCGCGTCAGGGGACAAAGAAGCTGCTGCCACAGCATACAAAAAGGCAGTGCCATTTATTGACTCTGCCGTCAGCAAAGGTTTAATTCATAAAAACAAGGCTTCCAGAAACAAGAGCCGACTAAACGCTCGCGTTAAAGCAATGGCGTAACTTGCTCTGGCGCGAGCGTCCACTCGCGCCATTGCTTGTTTTAACATCACGGTCAAACCCACCTCAGATACAAATCTACATGCCAGATAAGTTCTGGATTGTTCCCTTAATTTAGTAACTAAAGTTTCGGAGTTCATATTTTTCGGTAAGCAATTGAATAAAAACAAATAATTGTTACTCCCAAGCTAAAACCTGAATGTATTGACTCGCACTAATACAATTGTAACCCATTGATTTTATTATAG
>JAZGEP010000023.1:0-10913 GCA_036478815.1 Methylococcales bacterium | reverse complement strand
ATCAGTGAAGATGCTGGCTTGGTTTTATTGTCTCAATGCTGATGGATTCAAGCCGCAAGCGAGCAATGGGTTACTCCACAGTCACCGATTTGGCTAAATTGCGTGGCTGGTCAACATCTGTGCCTTTGCTAAATTAATATAGTTTTATGCTATAACCAGCGTACTAACTTTTTTACAATAAAGGCTGAAAATTTAATGAACTGCCACAACAATCAGAAGAATATACCAAGGATGGTGTAATAATAGGTAAGTAACGTTACAAAACTGTGGAGTATACAGAGATGGACGAGATGCACACCTATGCTGGTTAAAAAAACTATCAATGGATAATATGGATTGCTTTTGATTGATATGGGAAAACATTCATCAATTTCCTTATTGGCTACCGTATGAACACTTTAACAATTCCTGCTTAGAAAGATCAACTAATACAAAACCTTTTAATCAATGCCTGAATAATATCAATACTGGGCTGTATTTGTTTCATTTCCAGATATTCATTGGCCTGGTGTGCTTGATTGATTGATCCGGGTCCCAGGATCACAGTCTCCAATCCCATTTGATTGAAATAGGGCGCTTCAGTGCCGAATGCGACTGTTTCTGCTGCATGAGTGCTGAGTATTTCCAGTGCTTGTAATAATTTAGAATCTTTTGGTGTTTGAAATGCTGGAAGGCCTTCAAACAGTGATTTAACTTGTATAGATAGACGTGAATTATTAGTGACTGCTTGAGTAAGTTTGTGACGTAAGGTTGATTTTAGGTCACTAAGATCCATACCAGGTAATGGGCGGATGTCAATTTGTGCTTCGCATCTGCCACAGATGCGATTTGGGTTGTCTCCGCCGTTGATATAGCCTAGATTAATGGTTGGATGCGGGACTTTGAATGCAGAGTTGTGGTGTTGCTGTTGCAGCTCATTGCGCCATTCCAGTATGATTGAAAGTGCTTGGTGCATGGCTTCCAGCGCATTGGCTCCGAGTGATGGATCGCTTGAATGTCCGGATTGACCATTGATGACAATCGATTCTGTAAGAATACCTTTGTGCATGTGAATCGGACGTAAACCAGTTGGTTCACCGATGACTGCATAACGGCCTAATGCACGTCCAGATGCAAGCAGCGCTTTGGCTCCAGCCATGCTACTTTCTTCATCGCATGTGGCAACAAGTGTTAGTGGGTGGGTCAGGTCTTTTGCTTTTAAATCCTGAGCCGCTACGATTGCGACTGCAAAGAATGCTTTCATGTCTGTGCAGCCCAGACCGTATAATCGTTGATCGACTTCAGTGGCAGTAAACGGGTTGGACTGCCAAAGACGTTCATCAAAGGGGACTGTATCAGAATGTCCAGATAGAACCAGACCATCTGGTTGGTCTATGCTGCCCAGAGTTGCGACCAGATTCGCTTTTGTCTTTGACACGGGGATAATATCAACTTGCCAGTCGAGTGTTTCCATCCACTCAGCTAACAGGTGAATAACGCTTAGATTGCTTTGGTCAAGATTTTGGTTGGTGCTACTGACAGATGGTTGAGCTATTAGCTCTTTTATTAGTGATAATGTGTCTGGAATGGCCATGTTATGGAATGGTGGTTAGTAGATGTTGTTTACTCCAGATGTTTATCGGTGACTGCACCTTCTGAAGCAGAGCTCACCAATCGTGCATATTTGGCAAGTACGCCACGTGTATAACGTGGTTTAGGCTGCGTCCAATTTGCTTGACGTTGTTTGATTATTTGATCATCGACATGTAATGTCAATACATGCTGATCAGCATTGATCGTTATCTGGTCACCATTTTCAATCACAGCCAGCAAACCACCCGTGTAGGCTTCTGGGGTAATATGTCCGACTACGAAGCCGTGTGTGCCGCCGGAAAATCGTCCGTCAGTAATCAACGCTACATCAGACCCTAGGTCTTTACCCATTACAGCTGCTGTTGGGGAGAGCATTTCTCGCATTCCAGGTCCACCTTGTGGTCCTTCGTAGCGGATGACAATAACGTCACCTTTAACAATACTACCGTCAAGTATAGCTGCAAGAGCCTGTTCCTCACAATCATAGACTTTAGCTGTGCCGGTAAATACCAGACCTTCTTTGCCAGTGATTTTTGCGACACTACCTTTTGCTGCCAAATTTCCATATAAAATAACCAGATGACTATCTTTTTTGATCGGGTCTGAGAGTGGTCGAATGATATCCTGATCGTTTGGATAAAGTGAAACATTCTGTAAGTTTTCAGCCAATGTATTGCCGGTGACTGTGATGCAATCACCGTGTAGCAAATCTGCATCTAACAATACCTTCATCAATGGTTGAATACCGCCGATGTCAATTAATTCAGCCATGCTGTAACGACCACTGGGTTTAAGGTCTGCGACCATGGGTACATGTTCACCGATGCGGGTAAAATCATCCAGCGCAAGTTCGACACCAGCACTGTCTGCCATCGCTAACAAATGTAAGACCGCGTTGGTAGACCCGCCCAGTGCGATGGCTACGGTAATAGCATTTTCAAACGCTTTTAAGGTCATGATATCGAGTGGTTTGATATCTTTTTCCAGCAAATTCAAAACAGCTGCACCTGCACGCTCGCAATCGGTTTGTTTGTCGGGAGATATGGCTGCCTGTGCTGAGCTATTTGGCAAGCTCATACCTAATGCTTCAATCGCAGAAGCCATGGTATTGGCTGTATACATGCCGCCGCAGGATCCAGGGCCGGGGATGGCTTTGGACTCAATGGCTTTTAGTTCAGTATCATCAATTTTGTTATTGGCGCGGGCACCAACTGCTTCAAACACAGACACAACATCGAGTTTTTTATTGCCATGGCAACCAGATAAAATGGTTCCGCCATACACAAAAACCGCAGGACGATTAAGACGCGACAGTGCAATCATGCAGCCTGGCATGTTTTTATCGCAGCCACCAATTGCTACAACACCATCAAAGCCTTGGCAACCAACCACTGTTTCGATGGAATCGGCAATCACTTCGCGTGATACCAACGAATATTTCATTCCTTCTGTGCCCATTGAAATACCATCAGAAATGGTAATGGTATTAAAGATAACAGCTTTTCCGCCCGCCTGGTCAATACCACTTGCAGTATGGTCTGCCAGTGTGTTGATATGCATATTACAAGGTGTCACCATGCTCCAGGTTGATGCCACACCAATTTGTGGTTTGGCAAAGTCTGCATCGCTGAAACCAACAGCGTGAAGCATGGCTCGGCTGGGTGCACGTGACATGCCATCAACAACTTGGGAGGAGAATGGTCGGTTTATTTTATTTGTCATGAACTGGAGCCTTTACAGCAAAAATATTATTTAGGAACGTGCATGGAATAACTTGAACAATTGGCGTAGGCCATTTTTGTCAAATTACTGTTCATATTCAAGGCGCGAAAACAGGCGCATAGTGAGCTATGTAACTGTTTTTGCAACACCGAAGATGAGCAAAAAGACAAGTCAGTTGTTCAAGTTATTTCATGCACATTCCTTAGTCGAGATGAATATTAAGATAGATGGTCTGAGCCGTTATTTACGTAATGATTAAGTTTAGTGACAAGAAGATACATTAGCTAGGAGGCTGTCTGAGAATTGAAACCTACTGCGAAGAAGCGGATTTTGGCCCATTTTTCCGATTAAATTCGCTCAATACAGCAAGTTTTCGCCTCATTTAATCAAAAAAATGGACTCAAAACCGCTTTTCTTCGCTACGGCTTCTATTCTCGGGTAGCCTCCTAGAGATTATCCCAGGATGATGTTTTTTTAGGGAGGTTGATTCGAGTCAAAAGTAATCCAATAATCATACCAGCAAATAATACTCCAGCGCCAAGCAAAAACCACTCATGGTTAGATTTGTTCATTAATGCTTGATTTTGAAGCTTGAGGTGACGATTGTTGCGCTCCAGGTTAACCAATCTTTCCTGTAGATCATTACGCTGGCGTTCAATATCCACTGCATTTGCTGCAGTATGCTGTAATCTTTCCAGTCTATGCGCTAATTGGTTACGTTCTTTGATTAAATCAGTTGTTTGTATTTCTACTGCGGTATGGTTTTGGCGAACTGTTGCCTCAGTTTGTTGTGCGTTATCTAATTTGATTGTGGCAGGGCTACTGGTAAGCGAATTTATGAGAACGTAGCCCTTGCTACCATCTTGCAATCTGATTTCAACATAGCCATTGTTAATCGTATCATTCACAATCGAGACTGTTGTGCCTGTTGGTAGTGATTTTAAAACTTGGTAACTGTTGCTCGGTCCTCGATGTACCCGAAGTTGGGCTTGATTGGTGACATAAGCTGGTATTCCTTCTGCTTTTGGTTGTGACAATCCGATTGTGTTTAATAGAATTGCCAGCAAGATCGAAAAGACTGTATATGGTGTGTTTTTCCAGTACATTGAAGTCCTCTCCCGAAAACGTTTGGTTACTGTATGGGATTATCTTACGCCAATCCGTAATGACAAGCCGCTTTGTCCAAGGATCAGTTGAAAATCTCGATAATGTTATGTTAGGCAAGGTAAAAGTGGACTAAAAAGCGCAACTGATATTAGATATGTGAGCATTTAGACTTGACGGAATAATAAATCTAAATTGTGCTATATTTTTGTTTCTGACCGGACTATCTTAATAAGTATATCATTATCATATTTAAATGATTGAGATTGTTTGGGTAGGTGCAAATAAACAAGCATGGTCGGGCTATCTATTTTATTCGCGATCCTAACATAAATTCAAGCAAAGCTTTTTGTGCATGTAAGCGATTTTCAGCTTCATCCCAAACCACACTTTGAGGCCCATCAATGACCTCAGCATCGACTTCTTCTCCACGATGAGCAGGCAGACAATGCATGAATAACGCATCCTTGTTAGCCAAAGCCATGAGTCCTGGTGTTACTTGATAGTCGCTAAAAGCATCAAGGCGTTGTTGTTGCTCATGTTCTTGTCCCATACTCGCCCAGACATCAGTGGTGACCAGATCTGCATTATGTGTAGCTTGTTCTAGATCGCTAAATATTTCAACTTTATTTGGAGCAGATTTGAGGATGTGTGTGTCAGGTTCATAACCTTTAGGACATGCGATGCGGAGATTAAAATCAAGTAAACGTGCTGCATTTATATAAGAATGACACATGTTATTGCCATCCCCTATCCAGGTGACCGTTTTGTTTTTGATGTCACCGCGATGTTCGAAGTATGTCTGCATATCCGCCAACAATTGGCAGGGGTGATACGAGTCAGATAACGCATTAATTACTGGAACCGATGAATAATCAGCAAAGCGAGTCAATATTTCATGACTGTGTGTGCGAATCATCACCCCATCAACCATGCTTGAAATGACTCGGGCACTATCTTCAATCGGTTCACCACGCCCTAGCTGAGTATCTCTGGGTGACAGGAACATTGCATGACCTCCGAGTTGAGTCATGCCTGCTTCAAATGAGACTCGGGTACGGGTCGATGATTTTTCGAAGATCATCGCCAGTGTCATGTTGTTTAAGGATTGTGGATGGCTTTTGCGGGTTTTTTTTAATTCGATGCCGCGATTAATCAAAAAACGAAAGTCCTGCTCGGATAAATCCAGCAGGGTAAGGAAATGGCGTGCTTTCATAGTAATAGGTTTTTATTCTGTAGGAAATATGTTTACCAATTGGTTATTTCTAACCTGTATTAATGTGTTTAGATAAAGGATCGACTGCGCTGGTAAGCCATAGTGTGACCTGAAATAAAGATGCATTGGCTAAGTAACTGGTGGTTGTTTTCTGTTGGTGATTAGCTGAGTCAGCGTATTAACTAGTTGGTCAGCCTGTGAATGTTCAAGAATCAGGGGAGGTAATAAACGAATTGTATTTCCGGCAGTGACATTGATTAGTGTATTGAAGTTCAGTGCTTGCTTTACCAGTTCTGTACAATCACTACTCAACTGGATGCCAATCATCATTCCTAAACCACGAATTTCCACAACATCAGGGTTGTGTGAAAGTGCATTCTGTAAGCGACTTAACAGATAGTTTCCCATTTCAGCCGATTTTTGTATCTGATTGGTCTCTTCTATTATTTTCAGGACAGCAAGCGCAGCAGCACAGGCCAGGGGGTTTCCTCCAAAAGTTGAGCCATGTTTTCCAGCAGTGAGAATATCAGTTGCTTTGCCAGCAGCCATACAAGCTCCAATTGGTACCCCATTTCCCAATGCTTTAGCCAGTGTACAAACATCTGGAATAATATCGGTATGCTGGTAGGCAAACATTTTTCCGGTTCGCCCAATGCCAGTCTGAATTTCATCGAGCATCAACAGCCAGTCATTTTGATCGCAAATACTTCGCAGTTGCTGTAGATAATCGCTATCTGGAATATGCACACCGCCTTCACCTTGTATTGGTTCAACCAGGATTGCTACGACTGATGAATTTGAAGTCAGATTTTGCAGGGCGTCAATGTTGTTGAATGGAACACGTACAAAACCTTCGACCAGAGGCTCAAACCCTTGTTGTACTTTTGGATTTCCAGTGGCGCTTAAGGTCGCAAGTGTTCGGCCATGAAAGCTGTTTTCCATAACAACAATTTCAGGTTTTTCGATGCCTTTATGATGCCCATATAGACGCGCCAGTTTAATTGCCGATTCATTGGCTTCAGCGCCTGAATTACTGAAGAATATTGAACTCATGCCGCTGAAATCGGCCAGTCGTGCAGCTAGTTGCTCTTGGTTAGAAATACCGTAGATATTGGAGGTATGGATCAGCCGTCCGGCTTGCTCGGAAATCGCATCACGCACCAGTGGGTGAGCATGACCCAGGTTGCACACTGCAATCCCAGACAGTGCATCCAGGTAACGATTGTTGTTTTGATCCCAAAGCCAGACTCCCTGACCGTGATCAAAACTGATCGGTAAACGTGAGTAGGTGGGCATAACATGGCTTTTCATGCGAGGAATAATCCCTCAATATTATGAAAAAAGCGGTCAAGTATAACAGGCTGTTTGCAATAGAAAAAGGGAAAATGAGTGTGATTGATGTTTTATAACAATGTATTCGACTGAATTGAAATGAGCTGAATTGATAATTTCTATGAGTGGCTGACTCATTTAAGCTACCACATTAAGTCATCCGGGATTTGATAGTCAGCATAAGCATCATTTTCAACAACATCGCCAGCTTTTGTAGAATCGTTCAATACAATGACGTGATCTTTACTGCGCTCGCTAATTTTTCTGGCAACAATGGCGTGAACAACTTCATAGCGCTCATCCAGCTTAACAATCGCCAACTGTCCGTTACTAATTTGTGCGCGCAGGGTTTCGGAGATGTATATTTTTTTGACAATGTTGTTATCCGAAAAGTTATAAGCGGTTTCAGAATCAGCTTGAGGTTGACGATTGCTGATAATTAATTGCCGGATTTGTGCATTAATGGCTTTTTGCTCAAGTTGCTGTTGACGTTGTTGATTGAGATGGCGATCTTTCTCAGCTTTAGCTGCATGCGTTTGTTGGACTGCCAGTTTGTTTTCATCAATATCACTGGTTTTAGTCTGACGAGATTGTTTGGCTTTTTTGCGTTTTTCAGCATTCACCTTGCTTGCTTTTTGTTTGTTGATAACGCCTGCTTTAAGCAGTTGATCCTGTAATGAATTTGCCATAGGTTGTCTCCTGCTAGGTTTTATGGTTAGAACGCACGCCAACCCAATTAGTGTCCGTATGATCAGGTACTGAGTGTCTGGTATGTAAAAAAGTGTTGATATGGTTGTTAATTATGTTTACCTTAGAATACAAGTCTCTGGCATCTGCTACATCACTATGCCTCTATATTTTGCACAGTAAAGTGATCGATTATTCGGGATAGAGCTTGGTTTATGCTCGTTTCCTGTGCGTGTTGAAGAGCCATAGACGGGGCTGTGTCAGCTTTCGCATCAAGCATAATCACCAAAACTTACAGATGCGAGCTAGAAATTTGTACCTATTGTTGCTTAAATCTAGCCAGTTTGTTCGTCGATGTGTATGATGCACAGTCTTTACGGCACTATTGTGAATAATTCAAAATATAATAATATTAATTAGTTACCTATTAAAATCAATAAGTTATGTTTAAATACCAACAAGATAAATTACCGGTTGCAATTATCCTAGGCTTTACAATACTGGATTTTACTGTCTACTTTATGGTTAATAGTTTAGCCTTTTTTGTGATCTATTGGTTGATAATGATCGTTCCAAAAGGCGTGATTAGTCCTTGGAATCACCATCATCAACATGTTTTTACATTTAACTCAGATGCATTAAACCGTCTGCTTGAACTCGTCTACTCATTGCATACTGGGGTCACCACTAACTTGTGGGTGTTACATCACAATGTTGGTCATCACCAGCATTTTCTGGATCACCCAGCTGACCCAAGTCGCTGGAAACGCGATGATGGATCAACTATGGGTGAACTGGAATATTCACTGGTTATTGCCGTAACGTCCTATTATCGTGGTTATTTGGTTGGTAAAAAATTTCCTAAGTTATTACGAACCTATCTGATTTTCACAGCAGTCTCTTTTGCCATGGTTGCTGCACTGGTATTGTATCGACCTATTGCAGGGTTGTTTGTATTTGTGCTGCCGATGATTGGAAGCTTGATTTTCACTGCCTGGGTTACTTATGATCATCATGCTGGGTTGGAATCAGATGATATGTTTTCTGCATCTTATAACACCATCGATCCGATATTTAATACGCTCTCGGGTAATCTTGGATACCACACGGCTCATCATTACAAGCAAGGTGTTCATTGGTCACAATTGCCTGCATTACATGAAAAAATAAAACATAAAATACCAGACAATTTATATCGTGAATCGTTGTTCATAAAGATTTTGAATGTATTTCGGCAGCCTAATCTTTTCTCAATGAATGCCATCAGCCAGCGGTTCAGAAAGTTATTGCGAGTGTAACTTGCGTATATGTAACTGTTCAGATTGCCCTCTGGTTTGTTCAAGAGCAAGCCGAAAGCGCGGAGTTTATAAGTAAAAATGAGTATTTTCAGACAGCGATTGGACAAACTAGAGGGTAAGCTGAGTAGTTACTTGCGAGTTACCTAAGACTTGACGATAATATGATCTGCACAGTCAGAATTCGGGTGGATTTAACTGTAAAACCTCAGGAACGTGCATAAAATAACTTGAACAATTGACTTGTCTTTTTGCTCATCTTCGGTGTTGCGAAAACAGTTACATAGCTCACTATGCGCCTGTTTTCGTGCCTTGAATATGAACAGTAATTTGACAAAAATGGCCTACGTCAATTGCTCAAGTTATTTCATGCACGTTCCTTAGTATTAGCAAAATACTGTGTTGTCAGGTTTTTTTAAGACTAATGTCTCGTTTTGAATATATCTACAGGGTATTTGCAACAGGAATTTGCTTTGTTACTTTCGGATGTTTGGCTGTCCTTGTTTGGTCGATCAGTTTTCCGCTGATTTCGCTATTGGTTGCTAAATCCAAACGGCTGCGTGTAGCACATCTGGTTGCTCATTACTACTTCCGGTTTTTTATAGACTGGATGCGATTTCTGCGAGTGTTGAGCTATGAAGTGACCGGTGAACAGCAGTTGAGTGAACCTGGGTGCTTGATTGTAGCCAACCACCCGTCTTTGATCGATATTGTTTTTCTAATCTCCAGAGTCAATAACGCGGTTTGTATTGTTCGCAAAGAATTATTGAATAATCCTTTTATGAATAGTGCAATCAAGTGTGGTGGCTATGTTGTCAATAGTGATCCTGAGTTTCTGGTGGCCGATTGTGTGTCTGTACTGCAACAGCAGATGTCCTTAATAATCTTTCCTCAAGGCACTCGCACACCCTTATCACAGAAAATTAAATTTCAGCGTGGTTCTGCGCGCATTGCTTTACAGGCTCACGCTAAGATTATCCCGGTTTATATTGAGTGTCAGCCGCCACATCTGATGAAAGGTCAAAAATGGTATAATGTTCCACTGAACAAGCCTCATTATCGGATTACTGTGGGTAATGCAATTATTCCAGAGCAGCATATTGATTCGCCTGTGCTATCATTGGCAAGTCGTCAGTTAACCCGTTTTTTAGAATGCTATTTTGCCAAACAATAAACCAACTGACACAGAACTTGAGATTGAACTAAAGCGCTTGATTATCAACACGTTTGATCTGCATGAATTGACAGTGGATGACATCGATCATAATGCCCCGTTATTCGGAGGCGGAATAGGTCTGGATTCGATAGACGCACTTGAGCTAGGGCTGGCACTAAAAAACACTTATGGTATTAAAATTGATCCCGCCAGTGATCGAGTCAACCAATATTTCTCGTCGGTTTCCAGTCTTGCTGATTTAATCGAAAACAGGCAAAATCAGTAATCTCGTCTAAGCTAGAGTCTATGCATAACCCCGAAGAAATTTTTAATACAATAAAATTGTTGATGCAAGAGCTGTTTGAGGTAGAACCATCGCATGTCAGTAGATTATCAACGTTGGAGGAGCTCGATGTTGATAGTATTGATGCAGTTGATATGCTGGTTAAAATTCATGAGATGACGGGCAAACGAATCAAGCCGGAAGATTTCAAATCGGTTGTCAATATTGGCGATATTGTTGACGCATTGGATAACATCATCAATAAAAGCTGAAATTGCTATTGTGATAGCCGAAAGTTGTAATTTATTCAACGGATCAATAGCTTGTGTTCTATGTGTGCGAGCACTTGCAGGATTTAGGTGTTTATAGTCTTGATTGCTTTTTCAGTTAGGAACGTGCATGGAATAACTTGAACAATTGACGTAGGCCATTGTTGTCAAATCACTGTTCATATTCAAGGCGCGAAAACAGGCGCATAGTGAGCGATGTAACTGTTTTCGCAACACCGAAGATGAGCAAAAAGACAAGTCAATTGTTCAAGTTATT
>JAZGEP010000022.1:0-4498 GCA_036478815.1 Methylococcales bacterium | reverse complement strand
ATCAATTACCACTCAATATGTTTCGGGGTGAAGTTAAGAGCTTTCAAACCGAGAGTAATGCTATTGAAGTTGCTAGAGCTGCAATAGGTAATAATTTCGTGCCTGAATTGGATAAAGATCATTTGGCGTTTTTATTTATGCCATTTATGCATAGCGAGAAGATGGAAGACCAAGATTTGGCAGTAGAGTTATATCGTGAAAATGGTCTTAAGGGGAATCTTGAGTTTGCGAAGCATCATCGAGACATTGTAAGGAAGTTCGGGCGCTTCCCGCATCGGAATCAGATATTGGGGAGGGCAAGCACCGTTGAGGAGATTGAGTATTTGGCGGGTAAGGATGCATTTCAAGGGTAAGGAAACACATAAAATTACGTAGCTAATACATGATTATAAATATATTTTTGGAGTTGAGGTAATCTGTATCCGTATAGATTGAAAGCTGGTTACTATGAAAAAAAGGGGTCGGTGACAAAACGCAATCATTATCATTTGTCACCGACCCCTTTCTTCTCTGAAGGTGGTGTTGATTTGGTGAGGTCAAACCCGGCGAATATGCAATACAAGGGCTCGCTCGATATCTGCTCTGATTCAACTACAATTACTGAGTACGTGAATGAGTCATCCGAGTCCGATGTTGGTAAGTATGGAGCTTCGCGATGAATCTCTAGTTCGTACGGCTAGACTCAGATGTAAAGTGCAAATGACAGTTAGATGATATAAATTTGTTTTGGGGTGATATATGGCCAGTGGTTGGGCGCGAGATGGCGCAGTGCAAGATCAAATAGACGCTAGTGTGGAAGACGCCGTAAAGTTAGCTAGGGATCGATTGAGTTCTGGCGAGAGTTTGATGCAGTGTGAAGAATGCGATGCTGAAATTCCAGAGGCTCGCCGAAAAGCACTTCCTGGAATTCGTTTATGTGTCACCTGTCAATCGAATCAGGAAAATCAACAGTCTACTTCTGGTGGCATCAATCGACGCGGGAGTAAAGATAGTCAGTTAAGGTAACAAATATAGTTCGTATTTATGGGTGTAAACACACCTAGTGAGCAGATCTGTTAGGCTCCAGGATTAATTGTAAAATAAATAAATCACATGTATCCATTTCTTAAATTAGCCGCAACTCTATTAAAGGCGAAATATCGTTCAAAATTAAACCTGGAAGACAAAAGCGTATTGGAATGCAGAGCCGGGTTTACCGATGTAGATATGTTTATGGAGTTGAACAATGCACGTTATTTAAATTATATGGAACTGGGGAGATGGGATTACTCTTATCGAGTTGGTTTCGTTAGTTTAATGAAACAAAATAACTGGGGAGTCGCCGTCGGTGGCGCAAGCATTCGGTATCGTAGAAGAATTCCACTTTTACATAAATTCACACTAACCACGCAGCTTGTTTGCCATGATGGTAGATGGTTATATTTCTTGCAGGAAACACATATAAAAAACAAAATATGTTCTTCTGCTTTAATGAAAGTATGTGCCACATCAAAACAAGGATTGGTGCCAGCCACTGAAGTTGTCAAAAAATATGGTGGTGGCGAGTCGTATGCCGATATGCCTGGCTGGGTTTCTGCATGGATCGAAGCTGAAAGCCAAAGACCCTGGCCATCGGAGTGATTTAATTGCGAATCGTTATACATTGCCTGCTCTGGATTAGAGGTTGCAGTGACAGTTAAATTCAAAGATTACTTTTCTGAAGATTCGACAGAATATAGTAAATTCAGACCTAAGTATCCTCCAGAATTATTTTCTTATCTGGCTTCAGTTTCTAATCAACATCAAACAGCATGGGATTGTGCTACAGGAACCGGGCAATCAGCGGTGGCACTGGCAGATTATTTCTCAAAGGTTATTGCCACTGATGCAAGCGAAACACAAATTAAAAATGCTGAACGGAAGCGAGGCATTACCTATCAGATTGCAACAGCTGAAGACAGCAATATTGAAACAAATTCAATTGATCTGATTGCCGTGGCGCAAGCATTTCATTGGTTTAATAGTGAGGAGTTTTCAAAAGAAGCAAATCGCGTATTAAAGGATAAAGGTATTATATCAATATGGACTTACAATCTGCTATCAGTGCAAGAGGATGTCGATGAAGTAATTAATTATCTGTATAGCACCGTCCTTGATGGGTATTGGCCTAAAGAAAGAATAATAGTTGAGAATGGATATAAACGTGTTCAGCTACCTTTTAAAGAAATGGAAGCGCCAGCGTTTACTATGACAACGGAGTGGAATCTTTTTCAGTTAATTGGATATTTATGTACATGGTCTGCTACTAAGAAATATCAGCAGGTGGTTGGCGTTAATCCGGTTGAAGAATTGCATAATAAAATCGCTGATATATGGGGAGAGCCTGAAAAGGTTTTGTCAGTAAAATGGCCTTTGAGTGTCAGGTTGTGGATAAAATAAAAGTTAGACTCGTTAATCATCAAAGAAAGTTTGAGTAATGGCAGCACGATATTCTGAAATCCCCAACTAGTTAAAGCAGTGCTGAGCTATATAGGTTAACTAGAACCAGAATCCCGTTGAACGGTAGTGGGATGAGGCGGCGGGCATGCGTCAAATACAACATCCTCTGCGCCATTGTAGACCAGAAAATGTTTGCCCTTGGCGCGTGCAATCATGGTGATGCCCAGTTCGTTGGCCAGCTCCCGGCCCATGTGGGTAACACCAGAACGAGATAGCAGGACAGGGATGCCCATGTGTGCTGCTTTCATCACAATCTCCGAAGTCAGCCTGCCTGTGGTATAGAAGATTTTGTCACCACCGTTGATTTGATCTAGCCACATCCGTCCTGCGATTGCATCCGCTGCATTGTGACGTCCAACGTCTTCAACAAAGGTTAGTACCGTGGTGTCTTTGCACAAGCCACAACCATGTACGGCTCCTGCCTGTTTGTAGATCTCGTTGTGTTGGCTAATACTTTTCAGCAGGGCATAGATTGTCGATTGACGCATTGTGAGTGTAGGTAGCTGCACGTCATATAGTTTGTCGAGCGTGCAACTGAACACCGTGCCTTGACCGCAACCGGTTGTCACCGCGCGTTTGGAAAGTTTTTCTTCCCAGTCAATAATGCTTTTGCCATGATGAGTTTCAATCAACACGAGTTCACGATCCCAGTTAACATTGACTGACTTGATGTCTTTGATGTCTTCGATCAAGCGCTGGTTTCGTAGGTAACCGAGTGCTAACTCTTCCGGATGTGTACCGAGTGTCATTAAGGTAACCACTTCGCGCTTGTCGACTTTAAGGGTAAGCGGAAACTCACCGGCAACCTGCAGATCACGCGTGTTGCCAAATTCATCGACAGCCTTGACTGGGTGGGTCGGAGCGAGACCCGCATGACTCATTTGCGGTTGATAAATTGCGCTGTCATCAGGCTGACGTGACATGTCTAGAATTTCCTCAACTGTAAACTGATAAGTAGTAATACTGAGTCTAAAATGACAGTTTTTATAGCGGTTGTCACTATAGTGTTCATAATAGTCTAAGCTTATGATGTATGCCCATTGATTAATCTGAGTTATACCATGAAACCATCAGGCCAGACTTTGGATTCACAAAAGACGGCGCGAGTGCTTGCGGAAGAGTTTCCGGTGTCCATTATTATGGAGCGGGAGATGGTTACGCATGGACGTTGGCGTTTGCCAAAGTGGCAGGCGGTTGGCATTGTGGCTGGTGACCAGGTCGCTCCGGATGCGAATGAAAAAATTCTAATTCATTCTGAACAGGGACGCGAACAATATCTGTGGCAGGGTTACAGTCTTACGCTTTATAAAGATGGGGCGGAAAGCTACTGGTACAACCTGATGGGAAAATTCCCATCGTTGTTTGTAATATGTCATGCGGAAGAAGACGGTGAGCTTGTGCCTTTTTCAGTGACCGCGAATTACGATGAAGCCGGTGCTCATCAGGAGTCCGATGATACGGTGTTCTCGATCCCCATTCCGCCTGAAATCTATCAGTGGCTGGAACATTATGTCGTTGAAAATTACATCCCTCAAGAAAAGAAGAAGCGTAAACGAACGCGCTGGAAAGAGGAGGCAGCTTTTGACAGACGACCAAAAATTGAACGACGCTAACCCGATTCAAAATGCTGATGAGGGTCTTTTTGAGCGTTGGTCCCGCCGTAAATTAGCGGAGAGTGACGACGCTATAGAGGAAATTGATTTAAGTGATTATGACACGGCCAGTCCAGCTCCCATTGAAGAGCTTGAACCAGAACTTGACCTGCCATCAGTTGAAGCCCTGGATGAAAATAGCGATGTCAGTGGATTTTTATCGCCTAAGGTGAGCGGAGATTTGCGCAGGCTTGCGCTTAATAAACTTTTTCATTTGCCTAAGTTTAATATCACCGATGGGTTGGATGACTATGATGAAAACTACCGAAATTTTGCGGCGTTGGGTGACATTATCACTGCGGATATGCGCTATCAGATCGAACGGGCCGCTGAGAAGGCAAAACAGGCTTTGCTTGATGATGAAGATA
>JAZGEP010000021.1:0-4310 GCA_036478815.1 Methylococcales bacterium | reverse complement strand
ATTCCCATATCAATTAACATCTGACAACCGGACAATGAATTTCTTTTTCATATGCACTCTCAATAAAATATTGACTATTGATGAGAAAGCATTTTAAGATTAGGCGGTATCAGATTGAAAGACTACTGGCTTGCCATACTCCTTCCCCCCAACCAGTTTATCGGGATAAGTTAATCAATATAATCCCAGCCAGACTCTTCAGTATCATTCCACATTTGAGTCGTAACAGATGTGAAAATTCCACAACATAAGTCACTATACGTCAATAAGTTAACAAATAATGGATGTTTATATGCGTAATAATCCGTTGCCTTCATAATCAATGATGTTATCAATTTACAATTCGTGGTTTCAATGAAATATTGCTGAGACAGTTATAGTCGGTTACAATGCTCTGTTTGGCCGGCTCTGCCTAAATTTACTAGCCCAACCAAGCAGACCAGCGAATGCCTTGCTCCACCGAACAGTTTGTTACGGGGGGCTTTTATCCAGAAGGAGGTTTTGAGTGAGACATTACGAAATCGTTGTTATTATTCATCCTGATCAGCGCGATCAGCTGGCAGCAATGCTGCAGCGTTATCGTTCGATTATTGAATCCAGCGGTGGTACGATTCATCGTCAAGAAGATTGGGGACGCAGGCAACTCGCTTATCCGATACAAAAACTACATAAGGCCAACTACATTTTAATGAATGTAGAATGCAACAAAGAAGCATTAGAAGAACTGGAATTAGGCTTCCGCTTTAATGATGCTGTATTACGAAATTTGATTATTCAATGTAATGAATCGATTACTGATCCCTCGCCGATTCTTGAAGCAGCTGAAAAACGCGAGAAAGAATATGCGGAAAAACGTGCACGCGATCATTCACCCAGAGACAACAAACCTCAACCGGCCGCTGAGAAAAAACCCGTTGCCAAAGACAATACAACTGAAGCGACTGCAGAAACAACTGAAGCGACTGTAGAGACAACTGAAGACGCGAAAACAGTGGAGGCAGGAGATGAAAAAACTGCTGAAGCTGGAGATAAGTCAGAGTAGTCAATTCCTGGATGTTATTCAATTTTTTGAATATTAATTTGTTCATCGTACAAGTTAGTAATTCATACTCAAGAGGTTATTATGGTTCGCCAATTTCGAAGAAAAAAATTCTGTCGTTTCACTGCTAATGGAGGACAGGAAATCGATTATAAAAATCTGGATTTACTGGAAGAGTATATTTCAGAGACGGGTAAAATTGTACCAAGCCGAATTACCGGAACAAGTGCAAAATATCAACGCCAACTGTGTACTGCAATTAAGCGTGCACGCTTTTTATCATTAATTCCTTATTGCGATTCACACGAATAATCACCCTGGTTTTTGCTGAATGATTGTTAGCTTGGGTGTTTGTTGTGATTTCTGATCAATAGAGAGAATATAGAGGGAGTAATCATGGAAGTCATACTTCTTGAAAATGTGACCAATTTAGGTGTGCTTGGTGACAGGGTTGATGTAAAACGTGGATATGGACGAAATTACCTGGTCCCGCAGGGTAAAGCTGTTCCAGCTACAGCTGATCGTATCGCTGAATTTGAGAAACGCAGAGCGGATCTGGAAAAGAAAGCGAAAACAACGTTGACAGCAGCTGAAAAACGTCGAGAGGCGTTATCGCAGTTATCAACTACGATCGCACAAAAAGCAGGCGATGAAGGTAAACTGTTTGGATCGATAGGCGCACAGTTGATCGCGGAAGCGGTGTCAGAGCAAGGCGTTCAGCTTGAAAAATCTGAAGTACGCTTGCCTGATGGCCCAATTCGACAAATTGGAGACTATGAAATTGTGGTTCATTTACACTCAGATGTTGATGGTGTTGTTAAATTGTCAGTTGTTCCCGAAGAGTAGAGATTCGGTGGCTAATCAAAATCACAGTTGATACTGTGATCCTTAACTTTCATAGTAGTTGACGAAAATAGTAGTTGACGAAAAATCATCAGGTTGGATAACTTCCGACTTGGTGATTTTTTGTTTTAAACAACGTAACTCAGCATAAGCGGTCACTGCTCAGGCAACTGGCAATCAATAACCCACCCATCTTGCGCAGAATTTTTGTTTGTCTTTAAGTCTTGTTGCGTAGAGCGCATAGCTGGTAAGGTGGGTGGTTATTGATTGCCAATTGCCTCAGATTGCCCGCTAATTTGTTCAAAAGCAAGACGAAAGCGCTAAGTTTACAAGTGTAAATGAGCACTTTCCAGACAGCGATTGAACAAAATAGAGAGTAAGCTGAGTAGTTACTAAACGGCAAATACCAAAATAGAATGTATATTATTACCGGCGGCGCTGGATTTATTGGCAGCAATATTGTGCTGGAGTTGAATGCGCGTGGTGAGTGTGACATTTTGGTGGTTGATAACTTAACCGATGGCAAGCGCTTCAATAATTTATTTGGTTGCCATATCAGTGATTATCAGGACAAAAACAACTTTCTCGATAATATCATCAACAACAGTTTAGACGCTGCTTCCATTCAAGCAGTATTCCATCAAGGCGCATGCTCATCCACGACGGAGTGGGATGGGCGTTATATGATGGAGAATAATTATCAATATTCCAAAACCTTGCTGCATTTCTGTCAGCAACATAATATCCCATTTATTTATGCATCCAGTGCAGCCGTTTATGGTGGGGAGACTGATTTTCGTGAAGACTCCCAGGTAAGCTGGCCGTTAAATGTTTATGGTTATTCCAAATATTTGTTTGATCAGTATGTTGCCAATCTTGGATCTCAACTAACAACACAGGTGGTGGGCTTACGCTACTTTAATGTCTATGGGCCACGAGAATCTCACAAAGACAGAATGGCGAGCATGGCATTTCATTTACATCACCAGATAATCAATGAAGGAGTCGCACATTTGTTTGGTGCGAGCAAGCACAGCAAACCGGGTGAGCAGTCACGTGATTTTGTTGCGGTTGAAGATATTGCTAAAGTGAATTGCTGGTTTCTGGATCATCCTCAACATTCTGGTGTTTTTAATGTTGGTACTGGAATCAGTCGACAGTTTAATCAGTTGGCTCAAGTCATTATTGACTATCATCAACGCGGAAGTATCGAATACATCCCTTTTCCTGATGATCTTATCAATAGCTATCAAGAGTATACCCAGGCGGATTTGTCCGCTTTGAGAAATGTGGGGTGTGATATCACGTTCAAAACACTTGAACAGGCTATTCCAGGTTATCTCGACTGGTTAAAGTCAGAGACTCACACATCGATCTAGTGTGCGAAAACTCTATGCATTTCTTGGTTATCTGCTTCTCCCCTTAGTACTCATAGACCTTGCACTAAAGGCTTGGCGTTTACCTGCTTACAGACAGCGTTGGCAAGAGCGTTTGGGGTTTTATAACAAGACCGTTTCCTCTGGTGTCATTTGGCTCCATGCTTGTTCGGTTGGTGAGGTTGAAACAAGTATTTCGCTGATTAGGAAACTACAAGAGCGATATCCAACAATCCCCTGTCTGGTGACAACGACCACGCCAACCGGGTCTTCCAGAATCATTGATGAATTTGGCGAGACTATTCAACATGTTTACCTGCCATTTGATATTTCATTCGTAGTTAATGTTTTTTTGACCCGATTTCAACCGCGCATAGCCATCATTGTAGAAAAAGAAATCTGGCCAAATCTGTTTTTTCAATGTGACGATAGAAATATCCCATTAGTGTTGGCCAGTGCATTGTTATCGGAGCGTTCGTTGCATCGATATTTGCACTGGCAGCGTCTATTTAAGCCAGTATTTCAGATAATCAGCAGGATTGGTGCTCAAGCAGATTTAGACGCAAAACAATTTAACCAGCTTGGTGTTGCAGCCGAGCGGATTAGTGTGACTGGTAGTCTCAAATTCGAGCGGACAGTTTCTGAGCAACTTAAGCGACAAGCAACGCAGCTCAGGCAACAATTATTTCCAACCCGCAGCATATGGATTGCTGCCAGCACCCATGATAATGAAGAAATTTTATTGCTTGATCGTCTGCAACAGTTACAAACGAACAACCCATATCTTTTGTTAATTATCGCTCCACGACATCCACAACGTGGCATCAGCATTGTAAATTATTGCAATCAGCAGTCCATATCCTGCGTGACCCGATCGTCCGGTTTGTCATGTCAATCCGACACCCGAGTATTTTTACTGGATACACTGGGGGAATTGATGCTCTTCTATGGTGTTGCTGATCTTGCTTTTGTTGGAGGCAGTCTGGTTTCAGTCGGTTGTCACAACTTGCTGGAACCCGCCGCCTGGGGAATCCCAATGTTATTCGGTAGCT
>JAZGEP010000020.1:0-8136 GCA_036478815.1 Methylococcales bacterium | reverse complement strand
ACGTAGGCTGCTCCTGAACTGGGTTCTGATGAGTCGAATTGTTCACCGTTTACCCCAGTAGCATCACTACCATCATCCTGTGAACCAACCACAATAGTATTGCCGGAAATAGCAACAGCCCCACCAAACCCATCATCTGAGGGGGAGGAAGCGCTTAAACGGTCTTGTTGACTCCATGTGTTGCCCTGACGAGTGAATATATAGACCAAACCGGTCCTTTTAGTAGGGTCATTGCGATCTACAATATGCCCTTGAATGACAATAGTGTTATCCTCGATTGCAACTGATTCTCCAGTGATACTGTTAACCGGCGAGTTAAAATCAAAGGGTAAATCCAGTAAAGCTTGTTGGCTCCAGGTGTTTCCGTTACGGATGAAAACGTGGGTTCCTCTGCTGGTAGAGGAACCCACGACAACTGAATTACCTGAAACACCGACAGAGATACCAAAGAGACCATCTAAATTCTCTGGAGTATTGAAGGCTTTAAGATAGGCTTGTTGGTTCCAAATATTGCCATTGCGGGTAAAGATATATGCAGCACCTGCATTTTCGTTTGAATTATCATTTTGATCACCATTGATTCCGGTGGAATTACTATCCTCGTGAAATGCACCGATCACAATGGCATTACCGGAAATAGCAACAGAAGTACCAAACCTGTCGCGTTTTTCAGCATTGCTTGCTTTCAAGTAAGCTTCCAGGTTCCAGTTATTTCCCGAGCGTTTGAATACATAGGCTGCACCGGAATCAGTGCCAAGATTGTTGTTTTGATCACCATTAATACCAGTACTGTTACTATCTTCATAGGCTGCGCCAATCACTACGGTGTTACCTGAGATCGCGACTGCGATATCAAAATCAAAATCTGCCTCATTTGGTGATGTTAAATGGGCTTGTTGTTTCCAGTTATTACCAGTACGCGTGAAAAGATAAGCACCTGAATCAGCTCCAATGACAATTGAATCCCCGGAAATAGCAACAGATTCGCCAAAATAACCATCATCTGCCAAAGACGCCTTTAAATAGGCTTGTTGTTTCCAGTCATTTCCAGTTCGTGTGAAAACGTATGCTGCCCCGGCTTCAGGACTGGAATTATTGTTCTGATTACCATTAATTGTATTGGTATTACTATCTTCGTGAGGTGAACCAATTACTATTGTATTTCCAGAGATAGCTACAGAAAAGCCAAAATTATCACCACTATCGGTATTAGAAGCCTTTAAATAGGCTTGTTGTTGAAAACCTGGGTCAATAGTGAGTGGATAGTGTGCTTTTCGATCATCAACTTGCAGGCTTAGCTGTTGTTTTTCCAGCTGCATGTTGGCAGGAATCTGGCGTCCTGTCGCATCCCATACTTTGAGTTTGCTGTAAGTGATTGAGGTTCCAGTCGTGTTGTCAAAACGAATACGATTGTTGTCCAGGGAAGCCTGTAGATCAGTGTCCAGAGTCATTCTCAATGTAAGAAAGCGACCTTCGGAAACATGACCCGGGCGTTTTTCCAATATAAACCATTGTTCTAGTTGTGTCTCATCGTTAATCCAGCGTTCTGTTAACTCATTATTCCATTGGTAATTCAATGTATTGCCCTGTGCCATAACAGCCTTAGGATGGCGTAAGGGTTTCAGTGTCCCATAGCCAATCGCATTGAGCTTCACGCTTAGTTGGTATTTATCAGTCGTTTGATCTCGTGGACTTAGTGTGGTTGTACCATCCGCAGCATAACGAATCGCCCAGCCATGTACTGGATTGGAAGAATAATAGCCTCCATTGTTATCGGAATAGGCTTTATATTTGCCTGCATTAACCTGTGCCTGGATGCTATTCCAGTCACTCGCAGACAAATCCTCAGGTGTTATACCGTATTTGATTGATTGACTGGGGCCAGTTGTGGCGGGCAGTCTTCCATGAGCGAGGATTGCGATACAGGGTAGACTGATCAGTATTAAAAGCTGAACTATTTGTACTTTATGTGACATTATCTTTTCCTAATAATTGAGTTCATTTTTCGTTACTCTATCTGTATTTGAGCATAAGTATAGATAGTACATGTCCCTGTGTGAAAGTTCAGAACACCTGATATCAGGGCTTTAAAAATAATAGCTTACAAGAAATTCATGATTTTAAGGTGATACCAAGTCGTCTGTGTAGGTTGGCGGTGAGGAACGAAACCCAACAGCATTTGATTGAAAAAGTTGGGGTTCGTTCCTCACCGCCAACCTTGAACAATATCGTATCAACAATAAATCCTCGATCTCAGGAGTTCTTAAGTTTCTCCGTCAGGAATGCTTTTAACGTGTCAATCAGTCCCAATGGTGCGTATAACGCACCTTACACTTGGTGATCTGACAAAGTAGAAGTAACAGTATTGATATGATTGACTCTAACATTGATGGAATGTTATCTATTAATGTACGGATTGTTTCGATTGATTCTTAATTGAGGAGGAGTATTTGACTCTATTTGGAGCCTTGGTTGTTGCACTATGGCTTTGGGTTGTTGTAACAATCGATTATAGTTATTCGGAAGTTGCTGAATGACCGGTTTCTCAGGTATGCGCTGAATTTTGGGGTTTTGTAGTTGTCGCAACAATTGATTGCTATCAATTAATGGCCGGGCGATTGCAGGGCGTCCCTGCTCAAAGCGTGGTTTAGGTTGTTCAAGTCTGCGCTGAAATATGGGGTTTTGTTGTTGCCATCCGCGCTGTTGTCGCAACAATTGATTGTTATCAAATAATGGCCGCGCGATTGCAGGACGTCCCTGTTCAATACGTGGTTTAGGTGGTTCAAGTGTGCGCTGAAATATGGGGTTTTGTTGTTGCCATCTACGCTGTTGTCGCATCAATTGATTGTTGGTGGTGGATGGTTGCGAAATTGCAGGCAGTCCAAGCTCAAAGGCTGGTGTTGGTTGCATTATCAGTCGCTGAGATTCGAGGTTTTGTTGTTTTTGCCATTCTTGTTGTTGTTTTGCTTTCTCCATTTTTTCATAAATCTTCATAAGTTGTCGATCATTCTCCAATTGATTAAAATAATCCTTATACCAATTATTATTATAATTATATGCTTCATAACCTTTTATTTGAGGTTTTCGTTTAGGTACTGCAATATTGGCTTTGGCTGCAGTGATCGGGTTACATTCAAAGAATGCATCAGACCAGCCTTTTTCGTACTGGAAATCTGTTTCAGACCAATCTGTGTTTTTATGTGCATTGTTATGCATATAGTCTGATACAGTAGCTAACACTTTTAATTTACTTGGTTTATCGATTGATGTTGTTTGCGTACCAACAGAAGGACTATCTAATAGATAGGTGCTTGTCGGATCAATTGATATATCTTCATTGACTACAGTTTTAAATGCCATAGGTGTTGTTTGGTGTTCCTTGTCGATAGATTTTGAATTTTGATGTGTATTCTCTTCATTCTCTTTTAAAATTTTATCGATAAGTGCTTGCTGTTTGGATTTTATGCTTTCTGCTCTTCTTTGATTATAATTATTTTTGCTTTGGTATTCTCCCTCGCGGCAGCCATGATGGTGGCCTTCAACATAGGATTCAGGATATCTTTCTTTAAGTAAACGGTGCTCTTGGCTGGCACATCCAAAAAGGATAATAAAACAGACTGTTAATATTGTAATAAATAAATGATGCATTTTAACAACCTCTCACTAAATCAGTTAAAATTGGTTATCTGTGTTTTTGCTCAATTCGTTTTTTTTCATTGGGACAGATATTAATGCCGGATATCCATAGAATGCATTGGTTCCAGCATCAATAAGACAACCTATTGTACAAAAATCCCGCAATATATTGAGGATAATAAAGCTGGTACCAAAATCTGGCTTAACAGATGACTTTCCTGCCTGTTTCTCATTTTTGCAGGATACATCCATTTTGTTTCCATCGCGATGAATTTTTGATATTGTGTCTGGTTTAACAGTCCAATTGCCTTCTTCGTTACTTAACGTACAGAGGGTCGATTCATAGAAGTCATTCTCTGTAGTTGTAACAGTAATCTTTTGATGTGGCCCATTAATAATGGTCGCACAACCAGTCAGAGAAATCATTATGCTATAAGTGATGATTTTATTAATCATTTTATTTTCCCTGTGCATATTTTTTTAAGGAATTTAATGATTGCATTATTTTTTGTCAATAGCAGTGATGTGGATCACAATTGAATTTAGATAAGGATTTTTATGATTAATTGTTGATGTTTGTGATACAGATATTAAGGGCCTGTCAAGAAATAACTTGATCATATTGCACCGGATATCGTTTCGTATTCAAGACGCGGAAAGGAGCGCATACTCGTTGTATGTAACCCTTTTCGCAACGCCGAAGACGGAAGGATTGACAAGCAAGATGATCAAGTTATTTCTTGACAGGCCCTAAGTTACCGTCCCATGCAACAATTGAGATCGTTGAATTCAGAAGCAACAACTACAAGTCTGAGTACACACGTTATACTCTTCGCACCTGAAAATTTAGCATATTGTGTGCGTGATATTTTGTGGAGAGTAATGATTCAATACTCTGACTCAATATAGGTTTCATTCGCTGCCATTTCAATTCTCAAGCTACCTTCCAAAAGAACAATAATGCAAATCAAAATCCCATTGATGACAACTAAACTTTGCATGCAAGCGTTTGCGATACTGGTGATTATTTTCAGCGGATCAAACAGTTACTCCTTTGCAAACGCTAATCAAACTGCTGAACGTACAAAATTAAAACAATTACGCATACAAATAAAACACACACAAACAACGCTCCGCGAAACGGTATCGCGTGAGCATTCAGCTGCTTCTGAACTAGAAAAAATCGAACAAAAATATGCTAAGACCAGCAAGAATCTGGAGACACTATCATTACAAACCAATCAATTACAACAAAAACTGACAGAGATTCGTAAGCAAAAGGCAAAACACCAAAATACTTTACGCTTACAACACAAGAATCTGGCTAAACAGTTACGTGCAGCTTATCGGTCAGGTAGACAGAAACAATGGCGAGTGTTACTAAGCCAGGCCGATCCCTCAAAAATGGCAAGACATATGGTCTATTATCGCCATTTAAATCAGGCGCGTTCAGCGCAAATCAACGCTGTGCGTAGCTTGTTGACAGAAATTGAAGAGGTCGAAGTCAACGCGTTAAATATTGAGTATGAACTAGCTCAAACCCGCGAACAAATTGAAACAGAGCAGCAAGAAATTACCGAAATCAGGAAAACCAGAGTCGCTATATTATCTAAACTACAAAAACAGGTAAAAAATCAAAAAAACAATCTTTCAGATCTAATCGAGGACGAGAAACAACTACAACAATTGATTAGTTCGATCAGGCAGACGGTTGATAATCTTGATCTGAATGTGTTTAACAAGCAGCCATTTATTCGACTCAAAGGAAAACTTCCGTGGCCTGTTAAAAGCTATTCATCGTATCAACGTCGCATCCTCAATAATCAAGCACAAGGCATTATTATTAAAACAGCTGAAGGAACTCAGGTTCGAGCTGTTGCCAATGGTCGTATCATTTTTTCTGACTGGATGCCGGGCTACGGTTTATTGATTATTATTGATCATGGCTCAAGTTATTTGACTTTGTATGCGTATAATCAAAGTTTGAAAACTGCTGTGGGTGAGAAGGTTAGCGTAGGAGAAATTATTGCCTCAGCAGGAATAAGTGGTGGGCGCTTAGAATCAGCTGTGTATTTTGAGATTCGTAAAAGCAAGCAACAAAAAAACCCGATACGCTGGCTAAGAAAAAGCAAGAAATAATCCTGCGCAACCAGGAGGCTGCCCGAGAATAGGACGCCTACTGTGGAAAGGCAGATTTTGGCCCATTTTTCCGGTTAAATTAATTCAATACAGCAAGTATTCGCCTCATTATTAATCGAAATAACGGACTTAAAACCGCTTTCCCTCGCTACAGCTTCTATTCTCAAACAACCTCCTAATGAGAGATGTGCGAATTCTTTTTCTACTATACAATATGGCAATGAGCGACAATGCTATACTAGGGAGCGAGGATTTAATACATCCGGAAGTTATTAAATCCTCGCTCCTATCATCCTAAATACCTGAGCATGATTGCCCCATCCTCAGCTCATGAAGGTGATTACTGTTACAAATGCCTGGAGGCGTGAATAGATGATGGATCGAAAATATATGCTGGCGCTGATTGTTGGTGTCCTATTAGGGGCGGCAATTGGGATATGCAGCAGTGTTCTGGCTGATAAGGAATCATCGACTTCAGCAACATCAGTCCCATTTGACGAATTACGCGCTTTTTCCGAAGTATTCGGGCGTATTCAGAAAGACTATGTTGAGACTGTACCAGACAAAAAACTAATTGAGGATGCCATTCGAGGAATGTTAACTGGACTCGATCCTCATTCCAGCTATCTCAATACCGAAGAGTACGAAGAGCTGCGAGTTGGAACAACTGGACGCTTTGGCGGCTTGGGTATTGAAGTCGGGATGGAGAATGGCTTTGTTAAAGTGATCTCTCCAATTGATGATACACCCGCTTCAAATGCAGGCGTTAAAGCAGGTGATTTAATTATCCGTCTGGATGACCAGCCTGTCAAAGGAATGTCTCTTGGCGATGCTGTAAAAATAATGCGTGGTGAGCCAGGAACGGATATTGTCTTGACTATTGTTCGGGAAGGTGAGGGTCGACCATTAAAAATTACGATTACCCGCGATGTCATTAAAATTCGCAGTGTCAAAAACAAGCTGTTAGAGCCTGGTTTCGGTTACGTCAGAATTAGCAGTTTTCAATCATCTACAGGTAAACAACTACGTGGCGCCATCAACTCGATGATCGAGGAAAATGATGGTTTGTTAAATGGAATCGTTCTGGATTTACGTAACAACCCAGGAGGCGTTCTGAATGCAGCCGTTGAAGTTAGCGATGCATTTATCAAAGATGGATTGATTGTGTTTACAGGTGGCCGAATCAAGAATTCTGAGATGAAATTCAAAGCAACTCCGGATGACATACTGAATGGAAAACCACTTGTGGTATTGATCAACGCCGGTTCTGCCTCTGCCTCAGAAATTGTGGCAGGCGCATTACAAGATCATAAACGCGCCATTATTATGGGTGAAAAATCATTTGGGAAGGGCTCAGTACAAACCATATTGCCGACTAGTAATGGTGGGGCCATCAAGTTGACAACGGCGCGATATTACACGCCTTCAGGACGCTCCATTCAAGCCGAAGGGATTGAGCCGGATATCGAAATACCAAGATATCGACTTGAAGCTTTGGAACGTTCGCCACTTGAACCGGTTAAAGAATCTGATTTATCGCATCACTTGAAAAATGGCGAGAAGCTTAAAGAAGAAGATATCAAAGAACAAATTGAAGATGCTGCAGAAACAAAAGAAGAGGATGAAAGCAATGCAATATTAAAAGACTATGCATTGTCTGAAGCACTGAATCTGTTGAAAGGCATCAACATTATCCAAGGGTCTCAAGCTAGCAAGTAAATTAACTGTGGATACAAAACAATAAATTTGCGTAACTACTCAGCTTACCCTCTATTTTGCCCAATAGCTTCGTTGAAAGTGCTCATTTACACCTGTAAACTCCGCGTTTTCGCCTTACTCTTGAACAAAATAGAGGGCAATCTGAGCAGTTACTGGTTACGCTGAGTAGTTACAAATATTCTTCACTCAAATGGTTGAGCTTATTTTGGCAAGAACACCTTGCAGATGATCGAGATTATGGAAATTAATCAATACACGACCTGTGCCATCAGCTGAATATTGTATTTTTATTTCAGTGCCAAGTTGTTCTGACAGTTGATTTTCCAGCCTTAGGATATCGGGGTCTTTAGTGGTTTTAGCTGCTGGTTTAGTTTGCGCTTGATTGCCTAAGTGTTTTTTTACAAGTTGTTCGGTTGCACGAACGGTCAAGTTATTTTTTACAACTTGTTTTGCCAGCTCTTCCTGGCTCTGTGAATCTAATGCTAACAAAGCACGGGCATGCCCCATATCCAGTGTTTTATCACGCAACTGTGTCTGAACACTGCTATGTAAATCCATCAGGCGCAAAGTATTCGATACAGCCGCACGAGACTTGCCAACAATTTGGGCTATTTGTTGATGGGTAATCGCAAACTCTTCAGA
>JAZGEP010000019.1:0-4511 GCA_036478815.1 Methylococcales bacterium | reverse complement strand
TAAACTATCAAAAAAGCAGACCGTTACGGGGTTGCACTCAGAGTTATCCCATTTGAGCCAGCTGGTGCTCAGCATGTTACATGATTCACTAGACGCTTTTGCGCGTCTGGATACCGAGCAGGCTATGAGAATAGTCGGCATGAATGATGAGCTTAACAAGGAAGTTAATATGCTGTCGCGTTTACTGATTACACATATGATGGAAGATACGCGTAATATCAAGAGCGTGTTGCGTGTTACCTGGTGTGCCCGGTCACTGGAGCGTATTGGTGATCATTCAAGAAACATCAGCGAATATGTGGTCTATATGGTTAAAGGCAAAGATATTCGTCACGCCAAAATGGACAAGGTGATGGCTGAATTGTTTCCTGATGAAGAAGCTGATTTCAAATAACTTCTGATTTCTATTCAACAGACTTTAGACTGATGCTAACCCTGTTAATTGTCGAAGATGATCACGATATCAGAGCAATGTTGCAGCGTTTTCTTTCCAGTAAAAACTTTCTAGTGAAAGATGCCAAAGATGGTCAACAGGCGCTGGAGTTACTCGCAGAGAGCAATCCTCAATTGATCCTGCTGGACTGGATGCTGCCTGACTATAGTGGCCCAACATTAATCAGGAAAATCCGCAGCAACCCTGTTCACAAGGATATCCCCATCATTATGCTGACTGCACGTTCTGAAGAGGCAGACAAAATTAAAGGGCTTGATTCTGGTGCTGATGATTATATGACCAAGCCTGTTTCCTTGCAGGAGTTGTTGGCGCGTGTGCGTGCATTGATACGGCGTTCTCATGGTTTGAATGAAGACAAGGTAATCAAAAAAGGCAGTATCTCGCTCAATCCTGAAAATAATGAACTGAAAATTCAAGACAAAAGCGTGAAGATCGGATTAACCGAATTTCGGTTGTTACATTATCTAATGCGTACACCTGATCGTCTGCATACGCGTTCACAATTGCTGGATCAGGTTTGGAGCCAAGGCACTTTTATTGAAGAACGTACTGTTGATGTGCATATTTTGCGTTTACGCAAAATTCTCAAACCTTACGGCGTTGACAATATGGTGCAGACTGTTCATGGGGCAGGGTACCGCTTCTCAGAAATGTTTGCTGAATAGGTGAATTGTTGGGTCGTGGGTCTAAGGAACGTGCACGAAATAACTGAGTCAACTGACTTGTCTTTTAGTCTGTCTCCGCGTTGCAGCTTCGGTTGCATAGCTCGCTATGCGCCCTTCGCTACGCCTTGAAGACAAACAAAAATCCTGCGCCAGTTGACTAAGTTATTTCGTGCACGTTCCTAACTTGGAGTTTTCCAGAAAATAACCATTGGTTGTAGGAGCGACTTTAGCCGCGACTGTTCGGTCAGAAGCTTAGGTCGCGGCTAAAGCCGCTCCTACAGGTTTGATCCATTACTATTGTTGATACAGAATCGTTACCATGCATAGCAGTTACTGGACCATCGAATACTGGCGTATTACACTTGTACTGTTCATCGCAGTGTTGGGAGGCATGCTCAGTGGATATTGGCAGGTTAGTTTAACCGTATCCTTGATTGGCTATATCGCATGGTTATTATACAAACTTCATCAACTGCAAGATTGGCTAAAAAAAGGCGCCAAATCTCTGCATTATCCTGATAGCAATGGTATTTGGGAGAGGATAACCCAGCAGATACAAAGCGTGCAGAAAAAAAATAATGTCCGCAAAAAAACCATGACGAGACTGCTGAGACGCTCTCAGGATATTATCAGTGGATTACCTTATGCAACCGTCGTGTTGAATGGCCACAATGAGATTGACTGGGCGAACAAAACATCCGCAGAGTATCTCAACATAAAGACAAAAAAAGACCGGGGGCAGCGTATTGATAACCTTCTCCGTCTGCCAGCGCTTTACAAATTACTCTCTAAAAATACTCACGATGAAATTGAAGTATCTCTACCCCAAAGTGGTGGGCGCAAATTAGCGTTACAACTAATTCCGATTCAACACGATCTGAAATTACTCATTGCACAGGATATCAGTGAGCGGGCACATATCCAGCAAATGCGCAAAAACTTTATAGCCAATGCCTCTCACGAGCTAAAAACACCACTCACCGTTATTGCGGGTTATCTGGAAATCATGAGCAGTGATGAAAACCTGCCCGAACACATGCAAACAGCAGTGCAATCAGCCTCCGATCAGTCAGCCAGAATGCAGTTGATTATTGAAGATTTACTGACACTTTCTCGTCTGGAAAACTCAGAATTAAATAACAAGTCCAACACTATTATTGATATGTCCACTATTTTGCAGGATCTGTGTGATGAACAGTCGAAATTGATTTTAGGAAACACGCATACAATCGAAACCGACATTGATTCGGGTCTAAGTCTTAACGGTTCAGAAGCCGAAATCATCAGTGTTTGTAGTAACTTAATCCAGAATGCAATACGCCATACCAAGAATGGAACACAGATAAAAGTCGAGTGGAAAAAAATGTCCTCAGGTAGGGCCTGTTTTACAGTTAGAGATAATGGTCAAGGAATTGCAATGGAACACATCGCTCATTTAACAGAACGCTTCTATCGGGTGGACAAAGGACGTTCACAAGGCAAAGGAGGTACCGGATTGGGGCTGGCGATTGTGCAACATATTATACTAAGACACGGTGGTAAGCTGAGTATTCGAAGCGCCGTGGGAAAAGGATCTACCTTTGCAGCATTTTTTCCTGTAGACCGGGTGGTTGAAGCTTTAGATGTTTAATAAGGGATGGAAATTAAATAACTTGATACATTGTAGCTAGTCTTTTTGTCCGTCTTCTGCGTTGTAGCAACAGTCATCGCTTGCTATGCGCCTCATTTAATCGAAAAAATGGACTCAAAACCATTTTCCCTCGCTACGGCTTCTATTCTCGGACAGCTTCCTAGTAAAGGCCTGCGCCAAAATGTATAAGTTATTAAATTCTCACTCCTATAACAAGGTTTAAACCGTCACTATTCAAGGCAGTTGAATCGATTAGATTGTGATATCTACAAGTCGATCACCTGTAATTTGAAACAGATAGAATATGTTATCATTGCCTAGCCGTATCAAACAGGTGAGAAATACGCCTAGAATCTGGTATACCTGTTGCTTCCTAGTTATAGTGATGTCGGAGAAGTCAAAAAAAGTTGTTATTCCATGCACGTTCCTAAGGATGCGTAGAAGCGTTTGTTTAGACGATTTCATGACTGCAGTTTCTGGCTGCTGAGAAAGTCGTGATGTTTATTAAAAGAAGTGACTGGTTTGTATGCTGTTTCACCTCATACGCCTAAGAAAGTTTTATCAGTATTTATCAGACATAAAGTGATGCCTGATATCAAGGCGAGTATTGTGTAACCTAATGAAAAAAATAAATATTCTTGGTTTTCAAATTAGTACAATGGGCTTGAAAGCTGATGCAGAAAATGCTATGGAATTTATTCAGGCCAAGCAAAAAAATAAGTATATGGCATGTGCTAATCCTCACTCATTGATTGAGGCAGGTGGTGATCGTCTATTTGCTGCTGCATTGAATAAAGCTGATATTTTGTTACCAGATGGCGTAGGTATTTTGCTGGCTGCTAAGGCTTTAAATTTGTATATTCCTGAAAGGGTTGCTGGTACTGAGTTTTTTCTTGCACTAACCTATCTTTGCAACCAGCAAGAACACATTAAAATATTTTTTCTTGGTTCAACTGATGAGGTTTTAAGTAAACTCGTTGCCAAGGTTCATCAAGACTTCCCGCAAGTTGATGTTTGTGGAACTTATTCCCCTGTTTTCAAAGATGAGTTTAGTTATGCTGATAATCAGTCTATGATTGATGCAATTAATACTGTTCAGCCGCATGTTTTGTGGGTTGGAATGACAGCGCCGAAACAAGAAAAATGGATTTATCAGAATAAAGATCAATTGAATGTCAATTTTATTGGCGCAATTGGAGCGGTTTTTGATTTCTATTCAGGTTCAAAAAAACGCGCTCCAGAATGGGTGTGTAAACTGGGTCTAGAGTGGCTGCCAAGATTTCTGCGTGAACCAGGAAGACTTTGGGGTCGAAACTTTGTTTCCACGCCTTTGTTTTTAATGGCTATATTGAAACAAAAGTTTGGATTATATCCATTAATTAATGACTTATAAACAGCGTTTGATACTAGAGTACGGTATTTAGATCGCTGTTACATCAGTGTTCATACTCTCCACACATGAAAATCTAGTAGCTTGTGCACGTACGGTTTGTGTGTAAATTTGGTGCGGATCGTTGTGTTGGAAAACCTTGCTGTAGAGTGACTACAGCTAAGATCTCCCGCCTTAATCTCCACAAAATACCACTGCACGCACATGCTAAATGTTTTTGTGATGTTACTCTTTGTAAATATTTACTTCAAATCCACTTTGTTTAAGTAGCGAGTGGCGTTTCGCTTGGTCAAGATCATGAGCGACCATTTCCTCAATCATCTGTTCTAGAGTTGTTGTTGGGACCCAACCCAACTTTTCTTTCGCTTTGCT
>JAZGEP010000018.1:0-3301 GCA_036478815.1 Methylococcales bacterium | reverse complement strand
TGCCCATGGTAAAAAATATCACCACCGGGTTGAGAAACAAGATAAACAATGCCAGTTGCCAGTGCATCCACAACAAAATGCATGCAGTGCCGATAATCATCAAAGTGGCGACAATAAAACGGCTAATCGTGTTGCTGATAAATTGATCGACAGTATCAAGATCTGTCACCAGATAAGTAATGATCTTGCCACTGCCCAGAGTCTCGTATTCGGCCATAGAGATTTTCTGTAAGCGATTGATTAAACCAACGCGCATTCGGTAAATGACATCTTTGGAAATATGAGTGAATAACCGACCCTGGTAGACGTTGAGAGCGATTGCAATAAAACGCAAAATCAAGGTAATAAACAATATACTGGTAATGTAATAAATCGGGCCGTGCCACATTTCTGGCAATATCGACTTCAGTGTGGCGACAATGGTGGCTGGTTGTTTTAGCAAAACCTCATCCACCATCAATGGCATCAGCAATGGCAAAGGAACTGTGCATAACATTGCCAGAGCTGCTACCAGATTAGCTGTCACCAGTTTACCTTGATGCTGTAAAGCAATTTCTCGTATATATGACCAGTTATAAGGTTGTGGTTCGGTTGATTGTTGGATAGGGATTCTCCTGCTAAATTGACTGTGATCGTAACATAAGTACCTGAGTATACAAATATCGATAAATCATTCTGTTAACAGTCACTAATATGGAAGATTTAGCCGAAACAGCTCCAGATTTAAATTTACCTGTTATATTAACTATTTATTATTCTGTGCTATAACTTACCTATTGACGCACTCTGCCAACTAATCAGTTGATGTGAGTTGTGCCCGCGCTTTTTTCTCACATCCAGGATCATTCCAGGTAATGAAATACACTATAAAGTGGTATCAAATTTTCCATATTGGCTTCGCGCTTATGCTTCTGGGTGCAAGTACAGTCGCATACACCATCCCTTTGAACCAACAACGCCAGCTGTTTTTAGATGCAAAATCTGCCATCGCAAAAGGACAGATGGATCGCTTGCAGGAGATTTTGCCACAGCTGGAAGATTATCCCTTACTTCCTTACCTACGCTACAAATCACTGTTAGGTAAAAAAAATCAGTTCAAGAAAGTGGAGTTATATTTGAAAAAATATCCAGATACTCCATATGCCAGTTCCTTGCGTAACAATCAGCTCGCTCTATTAGCTTCGCAAAAACGCTGGAATGAGTATGCCTCTCTCTACGCAACAACCAGTAATACTAAACTTCAATGCCATTATCAGTGGGCCATGCATAAAACTGGGAATACTGAAAGTGCGTTAAAGGGCGCAAAGCAGTTATGGCTGACAGGACACTCTCAACCCCCGCAGTGTGATGCATTATTCCAACTACTGAAACAGAAAAAGAAGCTATCCAATGAGCTGATATGGCAGCGTTTTGGTTTGGCTTTACATGCAGGAAATCCGTCTTTTGCGCGCTATCTGAAGAAATCTTTACCGACAAAACTTGCCAATACTGCAAACTTTTGGCTTAAAGTCTATAGGTCTCCTCAAACATCCTTGCTTAATTGGCGATCATGGCCTGGAAATAGCGAACTCTATAGCGAAATCTTTGTACAAGGTTTGGAGCGATTAGTCAGCAAAAACCTGAATTTGGCAAACAAGATATGGCATCAAGGTAAAGACCACTTTATTATCAGTTCTTTACAGTCGGCTCAACTGGAGCGAAAACTTAGCTTGAAAATGGTCAAGAATCGCCATCCTCAAGCACTTGATAGCTTGTTTACCCTTGCTCCTGAACAAGATAACGAAGATACTCGCGCATGGAGAGTGCGGGCAGCGTTACTCAGTAATGACTGGTATCGCGTCGATGCGGCATTAAATCGTCTGACAGATGAAGAGCAAGCAACATCACGCTGGAGATACTGGAAAGCCCGTACCCTTTCCGCGCTCAGACAACCTCTTTCTGCAAACCTATTGTACAAACAAATTGCTGATGAAAGAGATTTCTATGGATTTTTGGCAGCAGATCGAATCAAACAAGGTTATTCACTGAATAATCATCCAATAGAGGTTTCCTCTTCATCAGCACAGCAACTCGAACAATCCTGGCCATTTCAAGCCATGAAAGAATTTCTGGCTGTTGACCATGAGCTGGATGCACGTCGATTATGGTGGTACAAATCACAGCGGCTTGAGCACACAGAATTGCTGGCAGCTGCCAGACTGGCAGAACAATGGGGTTGGCATGATGTGGCAATTTTTACCGCAGCGCGCGCAAAGCACTGGGATGATGTTGAATTACGCTTTCCGCTTGCCTACAAAGAACAAGTATTAAAACATGCTGCTAACGCACAACTCAGACCATCCTTGGTTTATGGAGTGATTCGTCGCGAAAGCGCTTTTCGGGCAAATGTTTCATCAAGAGTTGGGGCACGTGGTTTAATGCAAATCATGCCTAAAACCGGAAGAATGCTGGCACGTAAACTCAATGATCGATGGCGATCTGCTGCTCAATTATTCGAGCCGGAAATCAACTTGCGCTATGGTACAACCTATTTAAAACAATTATCAGATCGCTACAATAACAATCTTGTTATGGTTGCAGCAGCCTATAACGCTGGTCCGCACCGTGTCGAACGTTGGCGTCCGATATCTCAGTCAGTCCCTGCCGATATCTGGGTTGAAGCAATACCTTTTAATGAAACCAGGAACTATGTACAAGCAGTGCTGGCATATATGTCGATTTACAACCATCGTTTAGGCGGAGAAGAATTCCATATAGAGACTGTGATCACAGATGTCCAACCTGCAAATCTCTCTTCAGAAATCATTAATGTTGCAAAACAACAAAAGAAAAGTTGATAGATATTTTCAGAATCTCTAAGTTGCTACTCAGCTTACCTTTTCATGACCAATAGCTGTGTTGAAAGTGCTCATTTATACTTGCTATTTAACGAAAAGAATGGTCCTGATCTATATAGGGGCTGACCAAACTCAGTTTTTCTGCGGTATGTTCTCTATTCTCGAACAGCCTCCTAGAGTTACCATATTTAGTCATCATAAAACGTGATTTACATGAGCCATTTACGATTCTTACCGTTTATTCTGTTAATCCTCACCTCTGTAACTAACGCAATGCAAAGACCCAAGCTTGATATTGTTGAAATTAATCCGCGCGGCACACCAGATGCCGCAGTCATTTGGCTCCATGGGCTCGGCGCCGACGGTCACGATTTCGAACCTGTTGTGACGCAATTGGGGTTGGGCGACGATTTCGCGGTGCGCTTTGTGTTCCCGCACGCGCCGAGGTTGGCAGTCACCATCAA
>JAZGEP010000017.1:0-5015 GCA_036478815.1 Methylococcales bacterium | reverse complement strand
CCGGCAGCTTATAATTCAATAGCTTAGAAGTGGTTTTAATGAAATAAATGTAGAAATATCATTAAAACTCGTTCGTTAAATTCAAATATCAATGACTTACAAAGGTTAAAATTAAAACATCCACTTTTTATGCACTGTAACCAATTGATTTTAAAGGTGCCGGTAAATAATGAGAAGTTACGATTTTTTTTCATCTGCAAGGCGCATCAACTTAGCTCTAGTGAGCTATGTAACTGTTGATGCAACGCAGAAGATGAGAAAAAAGACCAGCAAAATGTTAAATTAATTATGCTTAGGAACGCGCATGAAATAACTTGAACAATTGACGTAGGCCATTTTTGTCAAATTACTGTTCATATTCAAGGCGCGAAAACAGGCGCATAGTGAGCTATGTAACTGTTTTCGCAACACCGAAGATGAGCAAAATGACAAGTCAATTGTTCAAGTTATTTCTTGCACGTTCCTTAGGTACTTAGTACACAGGGAAATCCTCATGACACAAACAGATGACAATCAGGCAGTAACAACGGTACGCTGGCCCTGGCTCACGACTATTGTAAAAGCTTGTTTACGCGTTATTTTCAGAGCCTTATACCGGGTAGAAGTCAAAGGACTGGCACATTATCACCAAGCCGGCACACCGCTAGTGATTGTGGCCAATCATGTGTCATTTCTAGACCCAGTGTTACTCGGCGCATTCTTACCATTAACACCCACTTACGCAATTAACACGCGTATTGCACAAGTGCCTTTTGTCAAGTTTTCATGCACATTACTGGCCAATGTGTTTGAAATGGATCCAACCAGTCCACTGTCATCAAAAGCACTGATTAAATACCTGAAACAAGGGCACCGTGCCATAATTTTTCCAGAAGGCCGTATTTCCAGAACCGGCACTTTAATGAAAATTTATGATGGCACTGGCATGATTGCCGAAAAATCGGGGGCAATGGTGTTGCCGGTTCGCGTCGATGGTGCTCAGTACACGCCATTTGCAAAATGCAGCGATCATTTCCGCAAGCGCTGGTTTCCCAAAATTACATTAACCATTCTACCCGCACGTAAAATCATGCCACCAGCTGAAATCACCAACAGTCGTGAACGGCGCGAAGCCTCCAGCCAGATACTGGCTGATATGATGGCCGAAATGATGTTTATAACCAGCCATTATCGACAAGATGTTTTTTCTGCACTACTTGAAGCACGACAAATTCATGGTGGAAAAGCCATCATTATTGAAGATATCAAGCGCGAACCACTCAGTTATGATCATTTCATTGCTCGCAGTCTGTTAATTGGCGATCTGCTGTCTAACGTCACTAAAAAAACTGAAAATGTTGGTATTTTGTTACCCAATTCAACAGCCCATGCATGTGTTCTATTCGGTTTGTTTGCAAATCAGCGGGTTCCGGCAATCTTAAACATTAGCGTCGGCATGAATGCCATTCTATCCGCTTGCGAAATTGCATCTCTCAACATTATCGTCACTTCAAGACTATTCATAGAAGCCGCAAAGCTGGATGATTTGATTGCTGCCGTTGCTGAAAAAATTCAAATCGTTTATCTCGAAGATTTATGTACAGGTGTCAACCGCAAAGATAAATTACAAGCCTTGTGGAATAGCAAAACAGCAAAGCGCCGGCATGCACAGAAATCCATTTCGCCAGATGATGCCGCAGTCATTTTATTTACATCTGGATCGGAAGGCACACCAAAAGGCGTGGTGTTATCGCACGCCAATCTATTGGCTAACCGAGAACAAATCTCCACGTGTTGTGATTTCAGCGGACAAGACATTGTCCTAAATGCTTTGCCGATGTTTCACTCTTTCGGATTAACCGCTGGCACGCTGCTACCGATTTTGTACGGAATGAAAGTATTTCTCTACCCATCCCCATTGCACTACAAAATTGTCCCGGAATTTGCCTACGAAAGTGCCGCAACTGTTTTTTTTGGCACCAATACCTTTCTGCGTGGCTACGCCAAACATGCTCACCCTTATGATTTTAATGCTGTTCGCTATGTTTTTGCCGGAGCCGAAAAGCTCCAACAAGAGACCCGTGATACCTGGATGGACAAGTTTGGTATTCGTATTTTTGAAGGCTATGGCGCTACCGAAACATCACCAGCGTTATCGTTGAATACCCCTATGCACCATCACGCCGGATCAGTTGGTCGTCTGCTGCCGGGTATTTCATATCAACTGGAAGCTGTTGAGGGGATTGTTAATGGCAAGCGTTTGCATGTTGCAGGCCCAAATATCATGCTGGGATATCGATTGATTGATAATCCAGAACAACTGGTTCCTCCGCAATCTATTTTTGGTGAGGGCTGGTACGATACCGGTGATATTGTCTCCATTGATGACAATGGTTTTTTGCATATTTTGGGAAGGGCCAAACGCTTTGCAAAAATTGGTGGCGAAATGGTATCTCTGGCTGTCACTGAACAATTGGCCACAAAAGCATGGCCGGATGCAATGCATGCAGCGATTAGTGTACCCGACCCGACTAAAGGCGAACGCATTATTCTAATTACCAGTCAAACCGATGCCACACGCAATGAACTGTCCAGTCATGCTGATGGTGTCTCTGAACTCAATCTGCCAAAGCAAATTATAAGTAGTGACCAGATTCCATTGCTTGCCTCTGGAAAAATCGATTATACCAGCGTTTGTGTGCTGGTCGACGATCATATCGACACATGAGAAAATCTGTCCTTGCACTGTTATTAGCTCAATTCCTGTCCGCCTTTGGTGACAATGCAATCCTATTTGCAGTCATTGCATTAGTCATGCAAAGCAGTGAATTATCCAACTGGTACATCCCTGCCCTGCAATCTGTCTTCATCCTCGCCTATATTCTGTTAGCGCCGTTCGCAGGACCGTTTGCAGATCAACGTCCCAAACGCATCGTGCTGTTACTCGGTAATCTGTTAAAAGCAGCCGGAGCCTTGTTAATACTGGTTCATGTTGAACCACTAATCGCATTTCTACTGGTTGGAGCAGGCGCAGCAATCTATAGTCCCGCAAAATATGGCATCCTGCCTGAACTGGTTGATGAGCAACAACTGGTCAAAATCAATAGCTGGGTCGAAGGTTCAACCATTGTTGCTATCCTGCTTGGTATGTTGGTCGGGGCAAAATTAGCCGATCAATCAATTGCGCTGGCTTTGCAAGTGACCATCGCGTTATTTATTTGTTCTGCCCTGGTGACATTAATACTGCCATCTGTACGCCACCAGGGAACCGAACAGACATCAGCCATGGATTTTGTCAAAGATATCAAGTTGTTCTTTGGCCAACCGATTGCTCGTTTCAGTATTTTGGGAGCAGCGTTATTCTGGTCTGCCGCCGCAGTACTGCGGGTAATGATTGTTGCCTGGGGGGCATTAATACTAGGCATGACCACTGCCAGTGACGTTGCTGAACTCACCCTTTTTCTGGCCATTGGCATTATCATTGGATCAGCGCTGGCACCATTATTAATACCCATGCAACACCTACGCAGAGTACGCTATGCCGCTTTTGCTTTAGGTATCCTGATGGTTTTACTAGCATATATGGAAACCCTCTGGCCAGCACGCATGATCATGCTAATGATTGGAATTGCAGGTGGAATTTTCATCGTACCGATTAATGCAACCTTACAGGAAATTGGACATAAATCCATCGGTAGCGGCTCAGCAGTTGCCATTCTCAACTTTTTTGCAAACCTGGGAATGCTATTCTCGGTCGGCATCTATACCTTGGCAGAAAGTATGAACGTCCCGGTTATCACCTCTATGAGTGTAGCGGGTACGATTGTGTTAATAATCGCCATTATCATTGCACTTAAACTGCCGAAAACCTCCATCCAACAGCTTCCTGAAAGCTAATAAACGCACACGTTCCTACCCATACACAAGGAGTTAATCATGCGATTACTACACACCATGTTACGCGTTGGCAATCTTGAAAAATCACTACAATTCTATACAGGAATACTCGGCATGGATTTGCTACGCCGCGATGATTATCCAGAAGAACGCTTCACCCTGGCATTCGTTGGTTACGCACCGGAAACACAATCCACAGTGATTGAATTAACCCACAACTGGGATACCGATCAGTATGATTTAGGTGCAGGCTACGGACATATCGCCATAGGTGTAGACAATGTTTACCAGGCTTGCGAAAAAGTACGTACCAGTGGTGGCAATGTTGTCCGTGATGCAGGGCCAATGAAAGGCGGCACGACTGTCATCGCCTTCGTAGAAGATCCGGATGGCTACAAAATTGAATTGCTGGAAGATTGCGCCAATCATTGAGATGATTTGTGTTAATCAGCAAACACTATGTTTTAATCGATAACTGTCTGATTTTAAATCTGTATGAACTCCGGAAAAGTATTCATTATCATCGGAATCGGCCTACTGGTACTGGGACTTGTCATCAACTTTGCCCCCTGGTTGATCAATTGGTTTGGCAAATTACCAGGTGATATACGCATTAAAAAAGAAAACTCATTGTTCTTTTTCCCGATTACATCGATGATTGTGATTAGTATTGCATTAACTTTGATCATTAATATTTTCTTTAGGCATTGATGTTTCATTACTGTCATATCTGAAAAATGTATGATTGTAAGACCTGGTATCGTTCTCTTTCCTTCTAATCACCAATATTATCCCTGACGGACATTATCTACGGAAAAGCGAATTTTGGCCCATTTTTCCGATTAAATTCGTTCAATACAACAAGTATTCGCCTCATTTAATCGAAAAAATAGACTCAAAACCGCTTTCCCTCGCTACGGCTTCTATTCTCGGACAGCCTCCTAGTAGTCTTTCAATCTGATACCGCCTAATCTTAAAATGCTTTCTCATAACTAAAGTTTCGGAGTTCATATTTTTCGGTAAGCAATTGAATAAAAACAAATAATTGTTACTCCCAAGCCAAAACTTGAATGTATTGACTCGCACTAATACAATTGTAACCCATTGATTTTATTATAGGCTGCTCAAAAAACCATCTC
>JAZGEP010000016.1:0-2757 GCA_036478815.1 Methylococcales bacterium | reverse complement strand
ACGTCCAGTTGTAAGAGAGTTCGATGCAATTTAGTGAAGCATGGTTACGAGAGTGGGTAAACCCACCAGTTAATTCACAACAGCTTGCCCATCAGTTGACGATGGCTGGACTTGAAGTTGATAGCATTAAGCCTGCAGCGCCGCCGTTTAGCGGTGTTGTTGTCGGAGAGGTTGTGGATTGTCAGCCTCATCCGGATGCAGATCGTTTAACAGTTTGTCAGGTTTCTGTTGGTGCTGATACAGTATTGCAGATTGTCTGTGGCGCTAACAATGTAAAAACTGGAATACGTGTACCCACAGCTTTGGTAGGTGCGGTGCTGCCTGGTGATTTCAAGATTAAAAAGGCCAAACTGCGTGGCGTTCAATCAACCGGAATGTTGTGCGCAGCCACTGAACTGGGTGTTGCCGAGCAGTCCGATGGTTTGATGATTCTCCCGGCAGATGCCACTGTTGGCGAAGATATTCGCGATTACTTACAGCTTGAAGATACCATTCTTGAGGTTGACCTCACCCCGAATCGTGCGGACTGTCTAAGTGTACTAGGTGTTGCCCGTGAAGTCGCCTTGTTAAACGACACAGCCTATCAAGTCTCTGAATCTCCTGTTTCAGCAGTCTCATCAGAGAAGGCACCAGCGATTAGTGTTGATGAGCCTGCGGCATGTCCGCGCTATCTGGGACGGATTATAGAGAATGTCGATGCGTTTGCTGAGAGTCCATTGTGGATGCAGGAACGCTTACGTCGTTCTGGTCTGCGCAGCCTTGGAGCAGTGATTGATATCACCAATTATGTATTGCTGGAATTCGGACAGCCACTGCATGCCTTTGATCTGGATAAAATTTCTGGAAGTATTCATGTACGCTATGCAGCATCTGGCGAACAACTGTTATTATTGAATGAACAGGACATTGAACTGACTGAAACAACACTGGTGATTGCAGATGAGCAGAAACCGCTTGCTTTAGCCGGAATTATAGGCGGAGCGCAATCAGCGATAGCCGAAACTACAGTTGACCTGTTATTAGAATGCGCGTTTTTTAATCCCACTACAATCATGGGCAAGGCGCGTAGTTATGGACTGCACACAGATTCCTCACATCGTTTCGAGCGTGGCGTAGACCCGAAGTTGCAAGAGCAGGCAATTGAACGTGCCACACAACTGATTGTATCCATTGCTGGTGGGAAAGCGGGGCCAATCGTCCAGGTTAATTCAACAGATAATCTGCCTGTCCATAAGGCAATCGTATTGCGCCGCCAACGACTCAGTCAAATTCTGGGGCAACAGCTTGCTGACGATATCGTCACAGGAATTTTAACTGGCTTGGGTATGACTTGTGCAGAAAATTCGGCTGGATGGTTGGTCACACCGCCGAGTTTTCGTTTTGATATTGCTATCGAAGCAGATCTAATTGAAGAAATCGCCCGTATTCACGGTTATGACAAATTGCCGAGACGACAAATTGTCATGCCAGTGAAACTAACTAATGAGTCAGAGACAACTGTCACAATCGATCGAATTAAGGATATTCTGGTTGATCGTGACTACCAGGAAGCTATTACTTTCAGTTTTGGAGAGAATGAGTTATTACTGAAGTTTGAGCCTGAATTGAAAGGGCTGGTGTTACAAAATCCAATCTCTTCAGAATTATCGACAATGCGCACCAGTCTTTGGCCTGGTTTGATGCAAGCGGTACAATACAATCTTAATCGTCAGCAACAGCGGGTACGTTTGTTTGAATCTGGATTAAAATTTTTCAGGCAGAATAACCAATTACAGCAAATCAACGTTCTCGCAGGTGCAGTCACTGGATCAATGTATCCTGATGCATGGTGTGAAGCAAACAGATTAGTTGATTTTTTCGACATCAAAGCCGATCTGGAAGCATTACTTGGAGCGGGGCGTCATCAGATTCAATTCATCGCTGGTAGTCACCCAGCATTACACCCAAGGCAAACAGCATCGATTGAAATGAGTGATGGTACGCCCGTCGGTATTGTTGGGATGTTGCATCCAGAATTGGAAAAACAGTTAGGCCTTGATGGTAATATATTTTTGTTTGAGTTGCAGCTGGCAAATATTCTGCAGCGCAATGTGCCTGAATTTAAAGAACTTTCCAGATTTCCAGCGGTACGACGTGATCTTGCCGTCATCGTTAACGATACCATTCCAGCTGAAAATTTAGTCCATACAATACAGAAATCTGCGGACAATGTAATAAAAAATGTAACAATCTTTGACGTATACCATGGAAAAGGGGTAGAATCAGGATATAAGAGTGTTGCTTTAGCATTGATTTTACAAGATAAATCAAAAACATTGGAAGACGCTGAAATTGATACTATAGTTTCAAGAGTACTGGCGGATCTTTCACAACAATTTGATGCAAAGTTAAGAGACTAGATTATGGCACTAACAAAAGCAGACCTTGCAGAACAGCTATACGATGAGCTCGGTTTGAATAAGCGCGAAGCCAAAGAGATTGTTGAATATTTTTTTGAAGAAATCAAAGTATCACTCGAACGTGGTGATTCTGCGAAAATATCAGGTTTTGGTAATTTTGAGTTGCGGAACAAATCAGAACGTCCTGGGCGCAACCCAAAAACTGGTGAAGAAATACCGATTAGTGCGAGACGTGTAGTAACGTTTCGTCCAGGACAGAAATTAAAGGCGCGAGTAGAAGGTTATGCTGGAACCAAATAATATTCAGGAATTACCACCAATTCCAGTAAAGCGTTATTTTACAATTGGTGAAGTCAGT
>JAZGEP010000015.1:0-11572 GCA_036478815.1 Methylococcales bacterium | reverse complement strand
TTTATTCGCTTTGTTGATCATGAGGCAATTCAACAGCGAGTGTTAGTACTTGGTGCAGGCGACAAAGCCAACCAAATCGAGGAATATAACAAAACTAATTTGCACGCTAGATTTAATGTTCTCGGGTATGTATCACCAACGAGTGGAACTCAGAAAATATCTGAAGAACGGATTATTCAGTACAACTATTCACTGCATAAGATTGTACAAAAGCTTGATATTGATGAGCTGGTGATTGCGTTAGACGATGAACGTATGCAAATTCCCGTCGATGACATTCTTGCATGTAAAATGGATGGATTGTCAGTGATCGACTTCTTGTCTTTTTTTGAAAAACATACTGGTGAGATTAGTATTGATCTGATTCGACCGAGTTGGCTTTACTTGTCTGATGGATTTTGTATTGATGGTTTTGTTCGTACCATTAAACGTATGATTGATCTGTTGGCGAGTGTTTTATTGTTGATGTTGTTTCTACCCTTGATGGTGATTATAGCGATTGCTATCTCAATCGACAGCCATGGGAAAGGGTCTATTTTATATAGGCAGATGCGTGTTGGTAGGCATGGACAGGAATTTGAAATATTAAAGTTTCGTTCCATGTATCCCGATGCTGAACAAAATGGAGGCGTTCAGTGGGCGAAAACAGGTGATGAGCGAATCACCCGATTGGGAAACATTTTGAGAAAATACCGTTTGGATGAACTGCCTCAACTATACAATGTTTTTCATGGTGAAATGAGTCTTGTTGGTCCAAGGCCAGAGCGACCTGAATTTGTAGAACAATTGATTAAAGAAATTCCATATTATCAAGAACGACATCAAGTAAAACCTGGGCTAACTGGCTGGGCACAGCTTAACTTTTCATACGGAGCATCCGTCGAAGATGCTCGAAAAAAACATCAGTACGATCTCTACTATCTTAAAAACTACAGTGTATTCCTGGATATACTAATCATGCTTCAAACTCTAGAAGTCATGATTTGGAAAAAGGGTAGTCGCTGAGGTTGTCTCAAGTATTTTGTTACCTAATGATGACCACTTGTTGGATTAGTGTTCATTCATCTATCCGATTAAATTTGAATTGCCTGCATTTAAAATGGTTGGTCGTATCCTAAATCCTGCAAGTACTCGCACACATTGAGTACAAACTCTTGATCTGTCGAGTAAATTAAAACTTTTGGTAATTGCGATAAGAGTTCTGTGCAAGTTTTATTTTACTCGACGAATCAATCTCTTGCACTCAATATACGCAATCGATTGCAGTATTTAGGGTATAATAACTCTGAATTTTCATGATTATTGCGGGGGTGCCAGGATTTATGAGTAACAACCCATTGTTGGGCTTTTTGGTTGCTTCGTCATTTGCTTTTTTTTTGACAAGTTGTGATGTATTCAATAAAACAACAGAGCAATATCTGTCGGCTAGCCAAGCGTATTTTAGGAAAGGTGAATACACAGCAAGCTTAATTGAAATAAAAAATGCAATTCAACAAGATTCAACTAATCCACAGTTACGCCAGTTTTCAGCGCAAGTTTATTTGAAACTGGGTAAGGTGATTGAGGCTGAGGCCGCGTTAAATAAGGCTGTTGTCTTAGGGGCAGATAAAAATCTGATAACCCCTTTGCATGCACAATTGCTGCATCAGCAGCGTCAATATAAACAATTATTAGACCTGAAAATACCTGAGACATTGGCTGATAATGATCAGTCCAGTGTTCTTGTCTATAAAGGCTTTGCTGCTGCTGAACTCAATGAGCTGGAAGTAGCAAAAGCATTTTATCAACAATCAATTCATTTGAATGCGCAAAATCTTCTAGCACAGCGTGGGTTTGTCATGCTCTATGTTTCGCAAGGTCTTTTAGATCAGGCGTTGAGGTTGATTAATCAGTTGATTGAACAATATCCGCTAGATTCCGAATTGATGAGTTTGCAAGGTGATGTCTATGTCAGCAATCAGCAGTTTAATGCAGCGTTGGCAAGTTATGCCAATGCTGCTGCATTACCTCAATCTAACTATGATCTGAATATTGCCAAACATGCTTTAGTTTGCGTTAGAAAGAACGACATAGAATGTGCTCGCAAGGATCTGTCTGAGTTAGAGAAAAAAGCCTCCGGTTATTTTATGACGGCTTACGTTAGAGGACTCTTGGCAATTAAGCAACAACGTTGGAAAGATGCATTAGTGTCGATGACTGATGCGTTAGCAATGAATCCCGAATTAACCCCTGCGTACTATTTTTCTGGCCTGAGTTCATTTCAACAACAACACTATGGATCTGCAATAAACCATCTTTCCAGATTTGTGTCACGCCAGTCAGATTCGGTCAATGGACGCCATTTGTTGAGTCTGTCTCAGTTGCAAGAGGGGCATTTAGAATCGGCTAAAATCACTTTGCAGCCAATTATAAAGTCTGGAATAACCGACCCTTCTATTGATGTATTGCTGGGTCAAATCGAATATTCATTGGGAAATATTCCAGAGAGTGTTGCGCACTTTAAGCATCGTGTAGAACTACAGCCTGAATCCGCGATTGCACACGCTCAACTAGGGATGAAACTATTGGCATCAGGTGACAAATCGAGTGGGCTCAATGAACTGGGTATAGCACTGGAATTAGCACCTGATTTACTCCAGGCTGGACAGGTATCAGTGATGGAGTATCTAGGCTCCGGGCAATTTGATAAAGCACAAGTATTGATTAATAAAATGCGTATTGCCAAGCCTGGCAGTACTGAGATACTGAATCTTCAAGCGCTGCTCCATATGCATAAAGGAGAGCCTAAACAAGCCAAAAAATTCTTTAGTCAAGCACTGAAAAAAACACCTGGAGACCCGACTGCTTCGCTCAACTTTGCCAGCTTATTGCTTAATCAAGGTGATGTTGAGAAAACAATTCAGCTCTATCAAACTATTTTAAAATATCACCCACACCATATACAAACTCATTTAAAACTGGCAGAGTTTGATTTGAAGTTCGGAAATGATATAAAGGCTGAGCAACGATTACTTGATTTGATTGCCAAGCAAACAGACGCATTGGAGCCACGTTTGATGTTAGCCCAGTATTATTTAGTGAGTGGTCGTGTTGATGCGCTGACTGAAATTTTGGAACCGGTTAGCCAGCTCTATCCAAAAGATCAACGTTTACTGAAGCTGTCTGCAGAAGGGTCTTTGGCTAGTGGATTAAGCGGTCAGGCAAAGCTTGCAGCACGCGCTCTTGTAGACTTAGCGCCTGATTCAGCAAATGCACATTGGTTGCTTGCCAGAGTTGCATTTGCGGAGAACAATAAGATACTCGGTAAAGCACAGTTAAAGAATACATTACGATTAGAACCTGATTATATCCCTGCACAAATTGTACGTATTAAAATACTTGCAGAGAATAAGCAGGAAAAACAGGCGATTGCTGAATTGCAGAGATTAAATCAACAAGCGCCTGGTGATGCGCGCGTGATTTCTGTTGCTGGATGGATGGCAATGCATGCTGCTGATTTTAATCAATCTGTCGGTTTGTATCGCCAAGCATTCTCAATTTCAGCGACATCAGCCAACGTTTTGGATTTAGCCAAAGCACAATGGCAGGCTGGACAGCAAGAGAATGCAATATCGACAATAGAAGACTGGACCATAAAGCACCCAGAAGATGTGAAAGCACAATTTTATTTGGCAATGAATTTTCAACAAATGGGATTGGATAGAGATGCAACTGCTCGATTTTCGCGTGTATTGCAATTTGAGCCTGATAATGTTGTAGCGCTTAATAATCTTGCATGGTTGCTTCGCAATGAAAATTCAATCAAAGCATTACAATCGATTGAAAAGGCCATAGAGCTCGAGCCTGATAATGTGCAGTTGTTAGATACGCTAGGGATGGTTCTATTACAAAAAGGTGATATCACCAAGGCGCTTAGAGTTTTTCAACGGATTGCTAAAGCTCACCCCGATTATGCTGTTATGCAATACCACCTTGCGCTTGCATTGCATAAAAACAATGAACTCAAACAGGCGATCGATATTTTGAACCAATTGATTGCTGAGTTTCCTGAATTTAAGGAAAAAGAACAAGCACAAATGTTGCTCGCTAAATTAAAATTGTCACTGAGTATTTCTGGTTGAATAAGAATTAATAAGGAACGTGCATGGAATAACTTGAACAATTGACGTAGGCCATTTTTGTCAGATTGCTGTTCATATTCAAGGCGCGAAAACAGGCGCATAGTGAGCGATGTAACTGTTTTCGCAACACCGGAAGATGAGCAAAAAGACAAGTCAATTGTTCAAGTTATTTCATGCACGTTCCTAACTACCTGATCATAATTTATTTAACATTTTGTTTGTCTTTTTTCTCATCTTCGGCGTTGCATAAAATAGTTGCATACTATATTCCATCTTAGTCTGAAGTATTTAATTGAATGATAATGACGCTGGGTTGTCTGGCAAAATAGTTTTATAATGTGTGGTTTTAACTGTCTGTTTTCAACAAATTAGACTGAGGGCCTTTGATTGTAAATCAAGTCTAGGAGGCTGTCCGAGAATAGAAGCCGCCGCGAGGGAAAGCGGTTTTGAGTGCATTTTTGCGATTAAATGAGGCGAATACTTGCCGTATTGAACGAATTTAATCGGAAAAATGGGCCAAAACCCGCTTTTTCGCAGCAGGCTTTCTATTCTTGGGCAGCCTCCTAGTAGTCTTTCAATGTGATATTTCCAGGTATAGAAAGCCGATAAATGGTCATCTGCGTTGTTGCGCTCGTTTGGATTAGCCTGCTAGTCCTGCTCTCGTGCGCCTAGCAGCTAACCACTTCTCAACTCCCTATACCCGGCAATATCACATTGAAAGACTAATAGGTTTTAGCGTTATGGATGCGCAATAGACCTGTCAATTCTGCGTTCAATTCTGAACAATTGGATGAGTAAGGTTTTGATTGCAATTGCTTTGCACTCTGTGCCAGCACTGTAATCGTAGGCCCAATTATTTCTCAGGAGAAAAAAATGTCAATGGATGACCGCGACGGTAGCATCTGGCTGGATGGAGAATGGCTTCCCTGGCGCGATGCGAAAGTTCATGTGTTAACACATACTTTGCACTACGGTGCGGGTGTTTTTGAAGGTGTTCGAGCATACCAATGTAATCAGGGAACAGCTATTTTTCGATTGAGTGACCATACTGATCGATTGTTTCGTTCTGCACATATTCTGAGAATGAAAATGCCATTTGATAAAGACACCATCAATCGTGCTCAACTTGAAGCTGTTTCGCGTAACAATTTGTCCAGTGCCTATATACGTCCCATGTGCTTTTATGGATCTGAAGGGATGGGTTTGCGTGCAGATAATTTAAAAACCCACATAATGATTGCGGCTTGGGAGTGGGGCAGCTATTTGGGCGAAGAGAATATGACCAATGGTATTCGTATCCGTACCTCGTCTTACATTCGCAATCATGTCAATAGTGTTATGTGTAAAGCCAAGGCCAATGGCAATTATATCAATTCTATTCTGGCATTACAGGAAGCGCTGGAATGTGGCTGCGATGAGGCTTTACTACTCGATCACGAAGGTTATGTCGCAGAAGGCAGTGGTGAAAATATTTTTATCGTTCGTAATGGCATTTTATATACACCAGATTTAACATCAGCATTGGAGGGGATCACTCGTGAAACAGTGATGACACTGGCTGAAGATTTAGGGTTGTCCGTGAAGGAGAAGCGAATTACCCGTGATGAAGTCTATATTGCTGATGAGGCGTTTTTTACCGGGACTGCGGCAGAAGTGACGCCGATCAGAGAGCTGGACGGACGCATGATCGGTAATGGCAAGCGAGGCCCCATTACTGAACAACTTCAAACACTCTATTTTGAAGTTGTTCGTGGCAACTTAGAGCGTTACGGCAGTTGGTTGTCTTTTGTCTCTTGATTGTGATGTTGCTGTGACGAAACTATTATCGTGTTTTTGTCATTGTACTCACTTAGTTTGACAACAAAGTATCTGCGAAAAGGTGCGCTGGATGCTAAAGCATCTAAGAGGCTGTCCGAGAATAGAAAGCCTACTGCGGAAAAGCGGATTTTGGCCCATTTTTCCGATTAAATTCGTTAAATACAGCAAGTATTCGTCTCATTTAATCGAAAAAATGGACTCAAAACCACTTTCCCTCGTTACGGCTTCTATTCTCGGACAGCCTCCTAGTTCGGAGCGCAAATAGATGTCTGTTTCGCGTATCCTGATTATCGGTCCTTCCTGGGTCGGTGATATGGTGATGGCGCAAAGTTTGTTTCATGTGTTAAAAGCACAGAATCATCAGTGCCAGATTGATGTGATTGCCCCGTCTTGGGCGTTGGCTTTGGTCGAAAGAATGCCAGAAGTCAATTGTGGGATCGAATTACCAATTGGTCATGGTGAATTTGCCTTGCTTAAACGCTTTCAGATTGGTCGAAAATTACGCGATCACGGCTATAGCAAAGCCATCGTACTGCCTAATTCATGGAAATCTGCACTTGTTCCATATTTTGCCGGCATTCCTTGTCGTATTGGTTATCTGGGAGAATGTCGTTGGGGGTTGCTGAATCAGCCACGCAGACTGGATAAAGTACTTTTAAAACGAACGGTTGAGCGTTTTGTGGCGCTGGCAGATGATCCAATTGTTAAAGAAAAACCAGGGATTACAGCACCGCTATTAATCGCCGATTATGACCAGACTCAGCTGTTATTGCAGCGCTATGATCTGGACTTAAGTCAAAAGCCGGTATTGGCATTATGCCCTGGGGCTGAGTTTGGTTCTTCTAAACAGTGGCCTGAGCAGCGCTATGCGAGCGTTGCGAAACATTACTATGCGAAAGGATGGCAGATCTGGCTTTTTGGTTCGACAAATGACCAGAGAGTCTGTGATACCATCAAGCAGCTGAGTGATGTTGATTGTACTGATTTTTCTGCGCAGACAACATTGTCTGAGGCAATCGATTTATTGTCATTGTGTACGGCTGTGATTAGTAATGACTCTGGTCTGATGCATATTGCCGCAGCATTCAACAAGCCATTGGTTGCTATTTATGGCTCATCAGATCCAATCGCAACGCCGCCATTGAACGAATCAGTGAGTATTGTGTCACTCAATCTGCAGTGTTCGCCGTGCTTTCAACGCGAATGTCCCTATCAACATCGGCATTGCTTAACTCAGATTGATCCAGGATTGGTGATTGATAAACTCGATGCTTTATGCGAGTTTTGATTATTAAAACCTCGTCCATGGGTGATGTCATTCATACATTGCCTGCGATAACTGATGCGGCTGCCAGATTGCCAAATGTAGAGTTTGATTGGGTGGTGGAAGAGGCATTTGCTGAAATTCCGCGATGGCATAGTGCTGTTAAAGCGGTGATTCCTATCGCCATTAGGCGTTGGCGAACATCAATCATTAGTAGACGCCATTGGCAAGAGTTATGCACTCAAGTTGCGCTGATTCGTGCGCATCGTTATGACTGTATTATCGACGCACAGGGTTTGATTAAAAGTGCAGTGTTAACGCGTTTGGCACAGGGTCAGCGTTGTGGTATGGATTATTCATCGTGCAGGGAATCACTAGCTGCACTTGTTTACCACCAACAGTTTCAAGTTGATTCTCGTATTCATGCCATTGAGCGAATTCGCCGGTTGTTTGCATTATCTCTCAATTATGAAGCGCCAACCAATAATCTGAATTATAATACTGGGGCTTTGAGATGGCGTGGCTCTGATGATGCGAAACCTTATGTGGTTTTTGTGCATTCGGCTTCCCGGCCAGAAAAATTGTGGCCCACTCAACAGTGGGTGAAGCTGGCGTTGAAAGCTGGAAATTATGGCTATCGTGTGCGATTACTATGGGGAAATGAATCGGAACGCTTGCGGGCCCAAGAGATTGCCGATCAGGCTGGCCGTTGCCAGGTGATGCCGCGCATGAATCTGTTGTCTATAGCCAAGTTATTTCAGCAATCGCAGGCTGTGGTTGGCGTTGATACAGGTTTATCTCATTTGGCTGCAGCGGTTGGTGTGCCAGCAGTTACACTTTATTTTCAGACATCGCCGCAGTTGGTTGGAACCCGTGGGCAACGTCAATATTGTATGAGTGTTGCAACACAAGACGCGAACGCTCAGGCTATTAGTGCTACAATCAGCGCTGATCATGTCTGGGATAAGTTAATGAGTATTGTTGATGGCAACCATGAAATTGCTCGAAAATAACCAATGAATACTTGTGATCAAACCACCTTGGGTTATTCGAGCGTTTTAGGTCAATAACTATTTCTCAGGAACGTGCATGGAATAACTTGAACAATTCTGATACAGGAGCAAAAAGACCAGTCAGAATGTTCAAGTTATTTCATGCACGTTTCTTAGTGTAAATTTTGGTAAGGTTTTGTATACCCGCATGTGGGTCATATAAAAAACCAGAGTAACTTATTTTGGCAGTTATAGGCTTTGAAGCATGCGTTTCATGCCAGTGTCATGAGTTATGATGATGACGGAGTATATTTACTCTGTCAGGATTAGCGGGTGTAATGTGCAGCTATTGATTTTGGGTAAACAGCTAATGGGAACCTTTTGAGGTAATCATTGCCTGAAGATTAGTTAAATTCATAGAGCGAATGAAGCTATCTCTGTGATTCTGGTTATTGCGTTGAACTAACTACTCGGTCCCTCTCATGTCCAATCGCTGTCTGAAAGTGCTCATGGATACTTTGAATAATCAGATAATAAGGAGTGTGGATTTAATAACTTCCCGAAGTTATTAAATCCACACTCCTAAGTCAATAATTAGTAAAAGGAATTGATTCATAATGAATTCTATCGAAAATAAACGACGTATAAACAGTCTTGTAAAGCATTCAGGCTTTACCTTAATTGAATTGCTGGTGGTGCTGGCAATTATCGGCTTACTCGCGGGTTTGGTTGGTCCTCAAGTGATGAAACATTTGGGAGGTGCTAAATCAAAAACAGCGAAAGTACAAATTGCTGATATTTCGCAGGCACTTGATATGTATAGACTTGATGTGGGAAATTATCCATCGTCAGATCAAGGCTTGACTGCGTTGGTGACAAGCTCTGGTGATTCGAGCTCCTGGAATGGTCCTTATTTGAGTAAAGAGCTTGTGCCAAAAGATCCATGGAATAACGAATACCATTATCGATCTCCTGGTGAGCATGGTAGTTTCGATTTGTATTCCCTTGGATTGGATAATAGCCAAGGTGGAGAAGGTGAAGACCAGGACATTAACAGTTGGGAATGATTTGCTGATATCAATCGCTGACGATTCCTGATTCTGTGTGAAAACCTCTCTATAGATTATGATATTACAGCATAATCCAGAGGTGTTGATTCAGCGCAACATCTACTATTTGTTCTTTATCCCATTTAAGACTTGATTATTCACCATAAAGAACATGAGGAGGATTTAGCACTTGATCAACAATGTTGGCTATTGGTGAAAAGCGGAGGATGCATTGTTTCAGCGCCCATTTGTATCACAAAAAGCCGTGTACAACGCACTCATAATATCTTTTCTTCATGCCCTTCATGCTCTTCATGGTGTAAATTAACACGTCACATGGAATCAGCATCTAACTTTAGGAGCGTGCATGAAATAACTTGAACATTCTGACTTGTGTTTTTGCTCCTGACTCAATGATCTCAATCGTTGCGTAGACGAACTATGCGCTTCTTGAGATCGTTGAGTCAGAAACAACAATCCTGCGCCACAATTGTTCAAGTTATTCCATGCACGTCCCTTAGGCTTGATGTTTAATTACACGCTTAAGCGTATGATAGCTACAGGATAATGCTGCGAAATACTCATCAACAAACTGGTGTAGCTTTGGTGCTGGTGCTTGCGTTAACTGCATTGTTAACGATTATGGCTGGAAGTTACACTTTAAGTATGCGTCGGCAACTAGACCTTGTCCGCAATAGCCGTGATCATTCGCAAGCACTGGCTCTTGCCGAAGCAGGATTGAGTTATGCACAAATGATGTTGTTGGTGAACGATCAGCAAAAACGCTGGAGAACCGACGGTACAGAATATAAGCGTCCATACGCTGGTGGTAACTTTAAAGTTAAAATCATTGAGGAAACGGGCAAAGTTGATATCAATAATGCTCAATTGGAGTTGCTTAATGGACTGTTTGAAAGCATCGGCTTAGAAGAAGAACAAGCTGTTGAGATTGTTGATGCGATTTTGGACTGGCGTGATAAAGATGATCTTGTAAGATTACATGGCGCTGAAAAGAAAGACTATGAAGATGAAGACTTACCTTATCAGCCGCGCAATGATTTGTTTCAAACCATTGAAGAGTTAGAGCTTGTTTTGGGTATTACCCCGGAAATATATCAAAAACTCGAGCAGTTACTCACAGTTTATAGCAGTGCGGCTGGTATAGACCCGACGAAAGCCAGTCGAGCAGTATTGATGGCAATTCCTGGTATTGATGCTGAAATTGTTGATACTTATCTCACAGAAAGGCAAACAGCAGCGGATAACAATGAACCAGCTCCTCCATTTCCAGCTCAAGCTGGAATTGCTTTTGAACAACAATCAGTCGATACTTATTCCATTGAATCGCAGGGTATTTTAAATACAGGGGCAACTGCAACAGTATTTACCACAATTCGTAACCCTGAGGGCAACGCACGTGGGCCATTTGAACTGCTGAGCTGGAAAAAAATGTTTGGGAATAATCTCCAAAAAAAGACAACAACCGACCAAGAACAGGATGATGACTCTTGATATACTTGGCGCGAACAGAATTGCGGATTGATGGTGCGTTGCTTTTTGTCGATAGCAAGCAAGGTGTTAAAGCAGGAGCATCTAGGAGGCTGTCCGAGAATAGAAGCTGTCGCGAGGAAAAGCGGATTTGAGTCCATTTTTTTCGATTAAATGAGGCGAATACTTGCTGTATTGAACGAATTTAATCGGAAAAATGGGCCAAAATCCGCTTTTCCGCAGTAGGCTCTCTATTCTCGGACAGCCTCCTAGCTACACAACTGTTTCAGTAACGCAATCTAGCGGCAAAAGTAACCGATAGAAAATTGCATCTGTGGCAGCGCGAAGTATAAGAACTGAAATGATTTGCCGAGGATAAAATTGAAGGATAAAACAGGAAACCTGATTTGAAACTGGATATACCTTTCGAGATGCAACTACGTTCATTTTTTTCCTGGTGGGGGGAAGAACTGAGCTCATTTGTGCCAGATGGATTAAAAAGATTCCTGGGGCAAGCGACCGAATATTTGTTGGTCAATAAAGATCACATCGGTATGACATTATCCGTAGTCAACGCAAAAACAGTCCACCAATTGGCCCATATTCCCAATGACATTGATGATGTTAACGCTGTGGATGAGCTAAGACAATCACATCCACAATTATCAACGCTAGACGTGGTCCTGGAGGTCAAGCAATCGCAAGTATTAACGCGTGAGATTCGTTTACCGTTGGCAGCCAAGAGCAACCTGCATCAAGTTGTTGCGTATGAGCTTGATCGTTATACACCGTTTACTGCTGAGCAGGTGTATTATGATGTGCAAATTACTGGTAAAGATA
>JAZGEP010000014.1:0-3623 GCA_036478815.1 Methylococcales bacterium | reverse complement strand
ATGAGCTGGTCAACCAAGCTTTCTGACTATAATAAAATGTTCCATGCCGATGGAATACCACTACCAGACATCCATACCAATTATCAACCCAAAGCCGGTAATGAAGGCTGGTTCGAAGACACTATTTTCGCAAACTTGCGCACAGCTGGCTTCAATCCGATGGTTATCCAGGGTGTTAGTGCTGTACCAAGTACTTTTACAGGAATGACAGATGTACAGTATCAAGCTGCTGTCGGAGCAGGATTTGGTACTGATACGCTGTCAACTGCAGCCGCAGATGGGCGATTGTATTTCTGTGACTACAGCATTCTCTCGGATCTGATTGTTGATCCCGCCACCAATACAGGCGGAACCTATCCCGGCAATTGCCAGAAACACATCTATACACCGCAAGCACTGTTTGTCGTGCCGCCAACAGCTTCAGACGCTGATCCCGCATCCCTGCAGCCTGTAGCGATTCGGATTAAAAATGACGGCCCGTTATTTTATCCTAACGACCCCAGCGACACTTTTGAAGGAAAAGCCTGGACTCAGGCCAAATATGTAGTCAACAGCGCTGATGGTAGCCACCATGAGTTATTTTCTCATCTCGGTTGGACTCACTTGGTAATTGAGCCATTTGTTATTTGTACTCAGCGTAACTTGAGTGAAAGCCACCAACTCTATAGGCTTCTGGCTCCTCATTTCGAAGGCACTATTTTTATCAACAATCAAGCTGCCGCAAAATTAATCGCTCCGGGCGGGCAAGTGGATGAAATCTTGGCCTCTACAATTGAAAAAGATGAACAGTTCACAGTCACAGGACGCACAACTAACGCAAGCGGCTACTTTAGATTTAACCAACAATTTGTTAGAAAAGAGCTTGCGGCACGCAATGTGATGAGTAAAAAGTTATTGTTCCCCTATCGAGATGACGCTTTGCGTATATCAGACGCTATCCAGAACTGGGTCAGTGATTACGTCGATGTTTACTATGAGAGTGATAACGATATTCAGAGTGATGTTCAGCTTCAAAATTGGGCTAAAGAGATCATCTCTACAGACGAGCAAGGTGGCCAGATTCAGGATTTTGGTGATTTTGTGGATCCAGATAAGGTTATCAGCACCAAGGCTTATCTCAAAGATGCCTTGTCGTTAATTATTTTCACCAGCAGTGCGCAGCATGCAGCTGTCAATTTTTCTCAGTCCAAACTGATGCTGTATGTACCAGCTTATCCAGGAGGACTTTACACACAAGCTCCTGATACTATCCCCAGTACAGTCAATACCTATAGTCCTGATGGAGTCACACCAGGAATACTGACTCCCGATAGTGTTACCAAAGTGCAACTGGATTTATTGGCTTTGCTTGGTGGTATTTACTACACACAATTGGGCCAATACAATTCTGGTCAGTTTAAGGATAACAAGGTCATCGAAGCGCTTGGTCGATTCCAGCGCAATCTTGAAGGAATTGGAGTGCAAATTAAGAAAGATAATGAGAGCAGACCGTTGCCGTATCCTTACATGATTCCTGATCAAATCCCGCAGAGCATCAATATCTAAGGAATGTGCATGAAATAACTTGAACGATGATGGCGCAGGATTTTTGTTTCTGACTAAACAATCTCAAGAGGAGCATCGTTGTTCTACGCAACGATTGAGATTGTTCGATCAGAAGCAAAAAGACCAGCCAGAATGTTCAAATTATTTCATGCACGTCCCTTAGTAAGCCCTTAAAAAGCAGATTATCCTATTTTCACATTCCCATGCTCTACGATGGAATGCAGTGTGTGACGCTCCTGCGTCACGGGACACGAAAGCGTCCCAATATGGGTCCCCAGGACAGTGGGAACCGTGTTTTAATTCCCCATCAACCCTCGCTCCTGAATTGACGGAGTATTGGATCCAAGCAAGTTCTGCTGTTTGCGCGCATCAATAAGAAATATGTGTAGTATTTCATGAAAAACTGTCAGAAGTCTTGTCCTGGCATTTCCATAGCTAAATTAGCCTGTGGAGTTATTCTGGAAAAAACATCAGGACTGCAGGCTGGTTTACTAAAACTACAGAGGATGAATGATGGCAATACAATACTTTACTAATATTCACGATATCAATACAAACAAAGCACTATTGTTAATAGAGGCCAGTCTTCAAGCCTATAATGCTTTTAATGAGAAAACACCCGCGATATGTCAGACACAAAACATTACACCGCCGGCAGGATACGATTTAGTTAATTCCTGGACAGGTGTTGACACTATCTTTAATAAAGATAAAACCGTGGAATGTTATGGCCTAGTGTTTCGATCGCAAACAGCGCCGTATACTTACATTTTCGCGTTTAGAGGAACCTCATCGACGCTGGATATTCTTGATGATCTGGGTATTGAGTCAAAACCTTTTACACCTCACGATACATCTGTTATGCCTGTACTAGGTGACGTTGAAATTGAATCTGGTTTTTTTGATGTTTATAGCGAAAGCGACGGCGATACACCATCCATGCAGCAGCAAATGTTCGATTTAATCGATACATTCAATACATCGGATAAACCGATTGACCAGCTTTACATTACAGGCCACAGCCTTGGTTCAGCTGTGTGCGAATTATTCACACTGGACGTCGCCTTATCCAGACCTGAGGTGAATGCTTCGAACTACAATTATGCATGCCCACGTGTCGGCAACAATGAGTTTGTCAGCTTCTATGAAAAGCAGCTGGCACAACAAGATCCTCAAACACGAACACTTCGGATCCAAAATACTTACGATAAAGTACCTTGTGTTCCACTTGAAGACATGGGGTATTATCATCTGACTAATGCCTACTTAATCGCTTTTTACGAAGAAAGCTGGTCTGGAATCAAAAAACTCAATTTGCTTGCCAGACATTCTGCTTTAAACTATCAAGCCGTATTGAATTGCGCAGCAAAATCTGACACTGGAATTTGTATAGCGGAAAAACTCGAAGTGCCTGGAAATGATTATGCAGTCACCTCTAAACAACCGGATGCAGATTCAGTGTGTAGTTTTTTTTAGTTTCATCATTTTTAGATGTTCGGCGGCTGATTACCTACGCTGCTTTGTATCAGGGTATTTGGGGATTTAGTCCGCCACCCAAATTCTGACAAAACCCCATTATCGCCCTTCTATTAGGGATGGTAGCTTGAATAAATGACCTTAACTTCTAACCTTCAGTTAGGAACGTGCGTGAATGCTAAACACATCCACTAGATGAATATTTGGTTTTGTTGCATCTCGACTCTGTTGTGTCAACAGATCATCTTGAGGTGTATCGATGCCTATCACGTAACCAGTAAGTTTATTTTCTGTAACTTTAAACCGTATAAAGTGTCGATATCTTGGTAAACGCGCCCCTCCCCCAGCTTCATTGTTATGTCCATTAAATCCCAGTGATACAGCCACGTACCAACCAAACCATACACACGTCATCACCGCACCAAGAATTCCCGCCCCCAATAATCGCCAGCCTGTAACCTGCATTGGTGGATTACCCCAACCCAAATATGTGATCAACACCAGTGTCAGCACACCGATTACAATCCAGCAAATCAACAATTGTTTGGCAACGTGCTTTTGATCTTTCAAGCTGAATTCGTTATTGTGCTTCACCAGAAAAA
>JAZGEP010000013.1:0-23041 GCA_036478815.1 Methylococcales bacterium | reverse complement strand
GTCTTTTTGCTCATCTTCGGTGTTGCGAAAACAGTTACATAGCTCACTATGCGCCTGTTTTCGCGCCTTGAATATGAACAGTAATTTGACAACAATGGCCTACGTCAATTGTTCAAGTTATTCCATGTTCCTAAGCTAATTTCGCCTCATCCTTTCTTTTCCATAAGTCTAGTTTTCTATAAATCGTTGAGGGGCTTATTTCCAGCAAGGCAGCTGCGCGAGGAACATTTCCTCCACAAAATAAAATGGCTTCTTCAATTGTTTGCTTCTCAATTTTCCAAAGCGGGATAACCTGCGAACTTGTATTGTCAGCAACATCATGGTTGTCTGTCGCGCTTCTTACTAGATTTGATTGACCATACATAGTGTTGAATTTCTCAACCACTGATTTAGGCAACATCTCTGCAGACATTTCAAAAGCGTTGTTTAGAACAACAGCATTTCTAATAATATTTTGCAGTTCACGTACATTGCCTGGCCAATTGTATTTTAGAAATATTGATTGACACTCACTAGAAAATGCATTGAATTTTTTATTCTCTTCCTTAGTAAAATCAATAAGGAATTTCTGGGCAATTTCCAATATATCATTTTCACGATCTCGTAATGGAGGTAATTCAATCGGTATGACATGTAATCTATAGTAGAGGTCTTCGCGAAACCGACCAGCTTCTACTTCATTTAGCGGATTACGATTCGTTGCGCAAATAAAGCGAATATCGACCTTCTCTATATCACCACAACCAACTTTTTGGAAAGATCCAGTTTGTACGAAACGGAGAATCTTACTTTGTAGATCCATTTTCATCTCACAGATCTCATCAAAAAAGAGCGTACCACCATCGGCTAATGATGCGGCACCTTGACGATCGTTTACAGCCCCAGTGAATGAACCACGGATATGACCAAATATCTCACTCTCTATTAAGTCATCTGGAATTGCGGCGCAGTTAATCGCGATAAATGGTTTTTCTTTTCGAGGGCTATAGTGGTGAATAGCTTGTGCACAGATTTCCTTTCCAGTGCCACTTTCCCCTGTAATAAATACTGTCGCTGAACTTGGAGCACAACTTTCTATCATTCGATAAACAAGTTGCATTAGCAGTGATCCACCGATAAATCCAGCAAAACGTGGTCGATCAAATGTCTCGCGATAACTGCTTAGACTTTCTTGCAAATTCTGCTGATTTAAAGCATTTTGTAGTGTAACAAGCAAGCGTTTAGCATCAAATGGCTTTGTCAAAAAGTCACTCGCTCCAAGCTGCATGGCTTTAACAGCGGTATCAACAGATCCGTGAGCAGTCATAATGACAACTGGAATGGGAAGCTCTTCTTTGTTGATGTATTCCAGTATTTCAGTTCCATTCATATCACCAAGTTCCAGGTCAAGTAATACGATATCAGGAAGTGATTTTTTTATAGCCGCTAAGGTATCAGCTCCATTATCGATATGAGTGACTTTGTAGTTGGTATGATGTAAATATTCTTGATAAACATGTGCAAGCTCCAAGCAGTCTTCGACTATAATAATATTTATTGGTTTTAATGTACTCATCATGTAATCAATTAACCATAAAAGTGGAATTATGAATGACTGTCATTGTTTTTTTCGAAATTTCTTCAACTTGTGTAACCAGAGCCAAAGAATTATTCATATTACCCTGAAGGCATTCAGTTTCTAGTTGTGATATTTTGGTTGCAAGATGAACAGCACCAAATGTTGCTGCGCTACTCTTGATTGCGTGTGATTCCAATGCAATTTGCACTAAATCTTTTCTCTGCCCTGCTAATACCACTCTTTTAAGTCTTTTGTCAGTTTCGGTGATAAAAAGATTAATCATCTCTGGCATCATTTCTACCGTAACATCTTGCGCTAATTCTTCTAATATATGATTATCTATAAGATAGCTGTATAAATCATATTCTTCTATTACCTGCTCTGCGCTTGGTGTAGCGCACGGGTTATCATCTAATCCTGTCACTATAGGTAGAGAGCTCCACTTTTCAACCATGGCAAGTAATTCATGCTTTCTACATGGTTTAGCCAAATAATCGTTCATTCCAGCTTGAAAACAGGAATCAATTTCTTCCTGCAATACTGTGGCTGTCATTGCAATTATTGGGATTTGTTGATTATTTTGAAGTTTACGAATTTGTTTTGTTGCTTCCAATCCATCCATTATAGGCATGGATAAATCCATTAAAACCAAGTTATAATCCACATTCTGGATTTCACGAAGAACCTCCTCACCATTCACCACAATTTTTGTTTGGTATCCAGCTTTTTTAAGTTGTCGTTCAGTAACAACCTGATTAATCTTGTTATCTTCAGCAATCAGGACGTGTATATTCTTATGCGTCGCTAGACTACGATCCTTCGATTCTGGATCTGGCTGATATGTATCCTCACCTTTGTCGAGTAGCAGACTTATTCTGTTTAGTATTGTGCTTCTTCTAACTGGCCTCGGTATCACGGTTGAAAAGATTGATGGATACTTAGCTTGCAGCGGTCTGGTTTTCTTCAGATCTCCTATTAGGATAAATTTATAGTTTCTATTGGAAACAGCACAATTTCGAGCGAAAGATTCAGCATCATTCTCTAAACCATTTATTATCATAAAGTTAAAAGAATCTGCTTCATGGTGACTATTATTCAATAACGTTGTCATGTTGTTAACACTAGCAACAGCAACAACCGATATTTGAACTGATTCAAGTTGTCGTTTCAATGCCGCACTGCTAACTGGATTTGAATCAGCCAGCAATACTCGAACAGATGAAAGATTCCGCGGCACATCATAGATCACAGGAGATTCTGCTTCCATATCACCTAAGCCGAGTGTAAACCAAAAGTTACATCCTTCACCTAATCGACTATTAACACCAATTTCTCCTTCCAATGCCTCAACCAGACCCTTAGAGATAGCCAAACCCAGACCAGTACCACCATATCTACGATTTGTTGATGAATCTGCCTGAGTAAATTCAGTAAACAATTTGACTTGTTGCTTGGGGTCAATTCCTATTCCAGTATCAATCACCTCGAATTTAATTTTTTTTGGGTCATCTTCTGAATATAAAAGATTGACAGTAATGCCGCCATGATGAGTAAATTTTATAGCATTACCAACCAAATTTAATAAAATTTGACGTAAACGTGTTGGATCACTTTTAATGCTCATAGCCATGTTAATATCGATAAATGACTGAACAGTAATTCCTTTTTGAAACGCTTTTGGAGCAAGCATTTCAACCACCTGGTAAACAACATCTTCAGGATTAAAAGACTGAATTTCTAAATCAAGTTTTCCTGCTTCAATTTTAGAAAAATCAAGAATACCATCAAGCAACGATAATAAAGTATCGCTGGAGAACATTGCAAGTTCAAGGTAATTCTTTTGTTCAGTATCGAGAACTGTATCAAAAAGCAAGTCATGAAGTCCTTGTATCCCGTTTAACGGGGTACGCATTTCATGACTCATAACCGCCAGAAATTTCGATTTTTCCAGATTAGATTTTTCGGCTTTAGAAAGGGCTTCTATCAATTTTTTATCACAATTGCTGATATCACGCAAAGTAGCTATATAATATGATGAATTGTCAACCTCGATAGCTTTAATTGATGCCTCTACGGGTAGTTTCATTCCGTTGTTATTGATAGCAACAGCCTCGAATATTGAGTTAGTTAAGAGGGTATTAGTATCACCATAAAGCGCCTTAGTTTGACTCCGATCAGGCAATGATTGATCGACTAATATCTCACTTAGGAGTGTTCCAATAATACTTGATGGTTGAAATCCCAACATTTTGTTCGCTGCAGAGTTGATATGAATAATATGGCCTGTATCATCGACCATGATGATACAGTCGTTGCTACTTTCGAGTATCCCTTGTGCAATCGAGTTGTAATATTGAGAACGAGTGCCAACGTCCATAATGTCTGTAAGGGTTTTAATAACAATAACAGCACCCAACATGATTTCGTCCTTATTGATTGGTCTACAAATGCATTGAATTGTCATTCTATGTGACTGATTTTTCTTATGATAATTTTTCAACCAGACTGTATGTGCTTTTTTAGTCTCTGAATTAGTCTTCATCGACTCATTGAGTTGAAATGTAATTATTTCAAATATTTCTACTTGATTGAACGTGTTTTTTTGGAGGTTATCGATAGTTTGCCCAGCAATTTCATCAGGATTGCATCCTAATATTTGTGATGAAGCCTGGTTACAAATAATTATTTTATTATTCATATCAATGACAAGAGCTGCATCTTCGATAGAGTCAAGAATAGAGACAGTTAAGTGACTTATTTCAAATCGATCATAATTGACTTTCATTGTGATTCTCTGTTGTTTTTAATGACATGCATTGTAATAAGGCAGTCATAATGGAAAGTAATTAGCTTGTGATCAATATACTTGATAACCAATATATAACATATGCTATCAATATATTCTGTTAATTTTTGTCAATTTCCATGAAATTTCTACTGAAAATACAAAATAATACATTGATTTAAAATAACATTTTAATCGTATATAATTTCAGCATGTAAATACAATGATTGATAATTTTTGAGTGCGTTTGTTTGCAGAAATTTAACCCACTCACCTTCAGCATAATCCAGCGACAAAAATAAGTTAAATATTTTTCTGTAAATATTCACAAGATAATTTTTTCATTGCTGGCTACACTTGGCTGATTACTTCAACTATTTAGCCATTTTGATGAAAATATTTTCTTTTCGTCATTTACAATCAATGCTTTCTTTGTTATTCCTTCTATTAACGTCCATAAACAAATAAAGCATATTAAGTGCCACTAAATTACCAAGCTGTTTAACGTAACTTAGCTTATGGATTGTAACCGCATTGAAATACCATTCCAATTGGTTTCAATCTAATATTCCAATTCATAACTTTTAAAAAAAATTATCTTTAGAAGTCAATTTTCTACAATATTTCGCAATTTGCATCGCAAAATACAAACCAAATAAGACTGGGTTAATGTGTTAATCACAGCATTATCACTATCAATTTTCTTAAAAAACAATAATGTACAGATGCAATATATTTCGAATAAATTGATTATGGTCTGACAGAGAAATATCCGAATCTATGGGAGAAACTGAGAATTCTAAATTTGCAATTTAGGAATAGCCAAGAAATGGAATTGATAATTTAGTGTAACTTGTCGAAATCGGTATCTGCTCAGATTGCCCTCTAGTTTGTTCAAGAGCAAGGCGAAAGCGCGGTGTCCAGACAGTGATTGGACAAAATAGAGCGTAAGCTGAGTAGTTACTATTTAGTATTGTTAGAGTTCCATTGATAGCGCCAGAGACCATTCAAGCATGCGTACGCATTTTGCATAGCACTATATTTGTTGCTCATTTGTTAAGCAAACACTCAAACATTCCAAATAAAACTGCTGAGCTAACTTTTTAACATGTAATAGCGACGCTTTCTCCACTGACACCAAGTTGGGCACTTCATTAATTTTCATGTGCGAATAGTCTATTTTCAGACACTTTAGGTGGTTTGACGAAACAAGGTTACCAACCTTGCTGGTCTTATTACTCCTGACCAACGCAATCTCAATCGTTACGTAGAATGACTATGTGCCTCTTGAGATAGTTCGGTCAAAAACAAAAATCCTGTGCAATCTTGGTAACATTATTTCGTCAAACCACCTTAAGAACATGTATTTAAAAACTTCTGGATGTAATTACATCCTCACTCCACAGAAACAAGGGTTTCAGAGTTGGATCTGGAATTCGTCATTCAAATACTTTTCTAATAAGCACCTTAGAACGGATCTAAAAAAGACTAGCTGAGAGGAATGACATCATTAATAACAGGTGACAGTCACTCATGCAAACTCGCAAGATTGCATGGATTAATCAGCTGCTCTCACATCATCAATAGACTTTCACATATCCAGACACAACAATCCAAATATAAATACAATTATTTCTGATAACACCAATCAATCTAGAATCAAATCACTATGTTTCGAACATTGGAAATAATTGCTTGATATTAAACGTCAGCCTATTGATAGCTAGATTTCCATGTCAACATCAACTACGAAGATCGGCGTGGAAAAACACAACGCGTATTACATCGTTTTCGATAATTAATAAATATCGATTATTCGTTTTCGCCAACCTTACACTGAACAAATCAAGTAAAAATCAATTAGTTATTAATCTTCAGCCCATACTATTTCGTCGTTTCCACATATTAATTCATTGGATTTTAAAACAAAATCACTATTATCAATAAGTATATTTACGCAAATAACAAACTTGTAAAAAAAATATAAATAATTGCGACCCCAGCCGTCCCTTCTGTCTATTAAACGACTAACCTAGCAATAAATGCGCCTGAAATAGTTACAAAGCAGATTATACCTTGCCAAATAGACCTATCCGGAGTATTGTTCACAAAAATAAAACCAAAACAACTGGTTTCAATGGTTATTGCAATAAAAAAAATCAAGGAAATACCTAATGGCTTCTACAGCTCTCGTTTTTCACAGCACTACATTCAGAATTCTTTCAACATTACTGTTGGCAGGTTTGCTGGCATTCAGCAATTACACTGCTCAGGCACTAGATCTGGAGTGGGCTACACGTGCTATTGCTGGAGCAAGGTTTGATGATAGCCAAGGCAATGGCATTACCGAGGACAGCGATGGCAACACGTATGTAGTGGGTGGTTTTGATGGATCTATGACATTTGGATCCGGGGAAGCCAGAGAGGTCACGCTAGTCAGCGTAGATCAGAACAGAGACGGTTTTTTGGCGAAGTATGCTGTTAATGGTGATCTGGTTTGGGTTAAACATGTTGGTGGCATAATGTCTCAGTCTCTTAATGACCTTGCCATTGACGACTCAGGCAACATTTATGTCATGGGATCATTCGTCTCAGATTTTCTAGCACCTTTTGATCTAGACGATACTTTTACTCTTGATGAGGGTGCCGCGCTCCTTGTGAGGAAGTACACAGCTAACGGCGACCTTGTATGGACAACAAGTGCTGTTGGTAACACAACTGAAGTATTTGGCTCTGAGCTTGACATCGACGATTCAGGTAATATTTATGTTATTGGTAAGGTTCCTATAGATATTGTTAGTTTAAATAGTGGTGCAATCTTTGGGTTAGGAGAAGCCGGTGAGATTAGAATAAGCAATTCATTTATAGCAAAGTTTAACAATGTCGACGGGAGTTTAATTTGGGCTCAAGGCATGGATTCATTTTCTTCTTCTATTCGTGATATTGCCGTGGATGATTCTGGTGACTTTTATATTACGGGAGGCTTAGGGGAAGCGGGATTCATATCAACCTTTTTGCAGAAATATACTGCCGATGGCGACTTGGTTTGGGCCCAACGCAATCTCTCCCAGATAGGGCGAAGGGCCAGTGATATTGCCTTGGATAACTCTGGTAATCCATATATTGTAGGTACCTTTCGTAAAGGCACCATCACTTTTTCACCGTTTGAATCTGATGAGGCTAATTTAGTTAATAACGATGATTCACCTGATATCTATGTGGTGAAGTACACTCCAGATGGCAACCTGGTTTGGGTCGAACACATTATAGGTGAAAATAATGCGAATAATGACAATGATCTAGCTCTCCACATAGCAGTAGATGACGATGACACTATGTATATTACCGATGGTACATTCGGTACCTTGACGTTTGGGCCTGGGGAACCCGGTGCAATTACACTCACCAGTGATGGTTCCAGTCACTTATTTGGAACGAGTGGCTTCTTTGTAGCGAAGTATACTGCCGACGGCAATCTCGTCTCAGTCCATCACAACGGAGGTAACTCTGATGTAGGCGAAGTTAGTGTACACGACATTACCGTGAACGACTCAGGCAACGTTTCGATCACGGGTTCATTCTATCACTCGGTGACTTTTGGATCTGGGGGAGATCTGGAGACTACGTTCATCAGTGAAAGTGAAGATCAAAGCAACATCTTTGTGGCAAAGTATAAAAGCGACCTTGTTCCACCGATCACATCAGATATTACGTCAGTTGTTGTAGAGGCGCGAATAGCGGCGAGCACTGACGATGCTGAAGAAATTATCGCCTCGGGTACTGTTAATACAGGCAGTAGAGATCTTGAGATGGCTGAAAAAAACAATAAAGGACGACTTGTGGGTATGCGTTTTAACAGTCTGAATATTCCAAAAGACGCCACAATTACCGATGCCTATCTTCAATTCCAGGTAAACGACTTAAATTCAAAGCGCGCAGATCTAACAATTACGGGACAAGCCACTGTTAATGCGCCAACGTTTACCGCTGCCAAAGCAAATATTTCTTCGCGTATCCAGACAGACGCTTTTGTAGAATGGACACCGGAGCCATGGAACACCCCAGGTGAAGCGGAGTCTGATCAAAAAACCCCGAATATCGCTTCAGTTATTCAAGAAATTGTTAACCAGGAAGGATGGTTGAGCAGAAGCTCGCTGGCAGTTTTTGTCTCTGGTACGGGCATGCGTTCCGCAGAATCGTTTGATGGCAATTCTGCTGCAGCCCCTTCGCTGCATGTGGAATATACAATAGGGGCTGGCACCAACCAGCTACTGGTTGTGGAAGCCGGTCCTGATCAGAGAATCGCTTTTCCCAATGATGTTAACCAGGTGGATGCGAACCTCGATGGCAGTACAATCATCGATAATGACCTGCCCAATCGACCAATGGTGACCACCTCTTGGAGTAAACAGAGCGGCCCTGGAACAGTCACCTTTGACAATCCCAATGCTGTGGATACCACGGCCAGCTTCTCGACCGTTGGGATCTATAAACTCCGTTTGACTGCAGATAACGGTATTTTTACCGATTTTGATGAAATCACCGTTACGGTTTTTCCTGCGCAAACCTCAACTTTCCAATGGGCCAAACGCATTGTCAACGATGGAACATTCACTAGAAGCAGGCAGAGCGACATTGCTGTGGATGTCTCAGGCAACACTTATATTACAGGTATATTTGAAGGCTCGACAACCTTTGGACCCGGGGAGGCTCTGGAGACCACACTCACCAGTGACGGTGATAGCGATATCTTCATAGCTAAATATACTGCTGATGGCAACCTCATCTGGGCCAAGCGTGCCGGTGGAGTACAAGGTGATGCAGGTCGTAGCATTGCAGTCGACAGCTCCGGCAACGTTTATATTACAGGTATCATTTTTAGAGTGTCCGCGACATTTGGGCCAGGGGAAGCTGGTGAGACCACGCTTACCAGTCATGGTAAAAGTGATATCTTTGTGGCGAAGTATACCACTGACGGAGACTTGATTTGGGCCAGAAACGATGGTGGAACGGCTTTTGATGAAGCAACTGGCATTGTCGTAGACGACTCGGGTAACATTTATATTACCGGTAATTTTTCTGGTCTTGTTACCTTTGGAGCTGGAGAAGCCGCCGAGACCATGTTCCAGAATGTCGGTTTGAATGAGATTTTTGTGGCTAAGTACACGACCGACGGAGACTTGATCTGGGCCAAACAAGCCGCTGGCAATCGACATGAATCGGGTCGTGACATTGCCGTGGATGATTCAGGCAACGTCTATGTCACAGGTGACTTTGACGGCACCCTAACCTTTGGACTTGGTGAAAACAGAGAGGTCACAATCACTGCTGATGACGGTGACAATCACGGTGCTATCTTTCGTGGTAGTAGAGACATCTTTGTGGCGAAGTACACGACCGACGGCAACCTTGTCTGGGTCAATCGTGCTGGCGGTGTGTCTGATGATGCAGGAGCTAGCCTTGCAGTGGATGGCTCAGGTAATGTGTTTGTCACAGGTTATTTTCATATAATAGCGACCTTTGGCTTCGGAGAAAGTGGTGAAATCTCACTCCTTGATCCATACCAAGTGGGCAACATTTTTGTGGCAAAGTATCTTACTAGCGGAAAACTGGCTTGGGCCAAGCACGTCCGTGGAAGCGGTTATTCAGCAGGAGAAGGCATTGCTGTGAACGACTCAGGCAATGTATATGTCACGGGTAACTTTAATGGTTCAGCAACTTTTGGACCAGGGGAAGCTGGCGAGATCACCTTTACCAACGACAGTAACATCACCGATTTTTCGCACTTCTTTTTGGCAAAGTATACTACGGAAGGTAACCTGATTTCAGCCAAATACACTGGAGGATCTGGCACAAGCTTCGGGGAGAGCACAGGCATTGCTGTGGACAGCAGAGATAATGCTTATATCACAGGTCAGTTTGGAGGGAATGCGACCTTCGAACCCAATGAAGCCAACGAAACCACACTCACCAGTGACGGTTCTACTGAGATATTTGTAGCAAAGTATACTAGCAATCCTATTCCTGCAAGCGCTGCGGTTATTGTGAAATCTCGGATAGCGGCGAGTCCTGACGATGCCGAAGAAAATATCGCCACGGGTAAGGTCAAACCAGGCAGTAGTGATTTAGAGTTGGGTCATCAAGATCAGAAAAACCAATTAGTCGGGATGCGTTTTAACGGTCTCAATATTCCCCAAGGTGCCACTATCACTAATGCCTCGATTCAATTCCAGACAGATGAGACGCATTCAGGAGCAACAAGCCTGATGATTAAGGGCGAAGCCACTGATAATGCACTGACTTTTACCAATACCAACGCAAACATTTCCTCCCGAGCCCTAACCGGAGCAACGATTGATTGGGCGCCAGCACCGTGGATCACCGAGGGTGAAGCAGGTGCTGCTCAGCAAACCCCAAATATTGCCCCGATCATCCAGGAAATTGTCGAGCGACCGGGGTGGTCAAGCGGCAACTCACTGGTAGTCATCATCAGTGGTGATGGTGCGCGCTCCGCAGAATCGGTTAATGGCAATCCTGCAGCAGCCCCTGCGTTGCATGTGAAGTATCAATAATAGCAAAAGTGATAACGCAGTTAACTGAATCGCACAACAAATTTGTGCGATTCAGTTGCGGATTGTTAGCAAATTGACTGTTGTCGAGTAATGCTATCAATAGAACAATAAAGGATAAACCTGATGACTTATACAACTCTTTCTTACCATAAAAATGGCTACCAAATTTTTTTGACATTGCTATTGGTATGCCTGCTGGTATTCGGCAGTTACACTGCTCAGGCGCTTGATCTGGAGTGGGCTAAACGTGCTGGGGGAATAGATATTGATGAAAGCAACGGTCTTGCCGTGGACAGCACTGGCAACACCTATGTTACGGGTTACTTCACTGGATCCGCGACTTTTGGGGCGGGGGAATCCGGGGAGACTTCGCTCACTAGTGACGGTGATAGAGATATCTTTGTAGCGAAGTATACTGCCGATGGCAATCTGGTATGGGTTAAACGCGCTGGAGGTTCGGATCCGGATGTTATGGGTATTAAAATTGCCGTAGACGGTTCAGGAAAAGCGTATGTTGTGGGTGCATTCGCAGAATCCGCGATTTTTGGTGCTGGAGAAGCAAATGAAACCACATTGACATGTGACTGTCATTTTGGCGGTGGCACATTTGTAGCTAAGTATGCTGCAGACGGTGATCTGATCTGGGCCAAACCCATCGTGAGCCAGAACAGTGCAAATGTGAATGATCTAGCAGTGGATAATTCAGGCAACGCTTATGTTACAGGTGTTATGTTTAGAACCGCGACATTTGGGTTCGGGGAAACCAATGAGATGATGCTCACTAGTAACGCTCATACTAACAACATGTTTATAGCGAAGTATACGGCCAGCGGCGACTTGGTCTGGGCTAGAAAAGCCGGTGATAATTCTGGCAATACTGAGGCTTATAGTCTTGCCGTGGACGGCTCAGGCAATGTGTATGTCATAGGAAACTTTGTTGTCGCGACATTTGGGCTCGGTGAAACCAATGAGATTACACTCACCAGTGATAGTACTGATATTTTTGTAGCAAAATATACCACAGGTGGTCGTTTGGCATGGGTTAAACGTATCGTTACCTCTCATTCGAGAAATCTAGACATTGCTGTGGATGGCTCAGGAAACGCTTATATTACAGGTAATGGAGGGGGAGTCTTTGGGCGAGGAGAAGCGAATGAAACCAGGTTTCAGCGTTTCCAAAACGATATATTTGTAGCAAAATATACTACCGGTGGGAACCTGGTTTGGGTAAGATTCGCTGGAGGTTCTGGGCAAAATTCAGCATCTAGCCTTGCCGCAGACAGTTCAGGTAATGTGTATGTCACGGGTGTTTTTGAAAGAACCGCAACCTTTGGATTCGGGCAAGACAGCAAAACCATACTCACCAGTGACGGTTTAGAAGACATCTTTGTGGCAAAATATACTACAGACGGCGACCTGATCTCAGCCAAACGCGCAGGTGGGGGAGCGCGCCCTGATGTCAGCCATGGTCTAGCCCTGGACACTGCGGGTAACGTTTATATCACAGGTAGCTTTGCACAACAGAGTGGTAACTTTTTGTTTCCACAAACCGCGATTTTTGGTGCTGGTGAAAATCGTGAGACAACACTGGTCAGTGACGGTTTCGGAGATATCTTTGTTGCGAAATTTAGTGATGACACTTTAAGCAATCATCCAGGTACAGTGGAAACGCGGATAACGGCGAACTCAGATGATGCCGAAGAAAATGCTCTTTCAGGAACTGTCAATCTAGACAGTAACGATCTAGAGATGGCCGTAAAAAACAATAAAGCACGACTTGTAGGTATGCGTTTTAATGGCCTCAATATCCCAAAAGATGCCACAATCACCCAGGCCTATCTCCAATTCCAGGTGAACGACGTAAATTCAGAGCGCACAGATCTGACAATTACGGGACAAGCCACTGCTAATGCACCAACGTTTACCGCTGCTAATACAAATATCTCTTCGCGGATCCAGACAGGTGCTGCGGTAGCATGGACTCCAGAACCATGGAACACGATAGGCGAAGCGGGACCTGATCAAAAAACTCCGGATATCGCTTCGGTTATTCAAGAGATCATCAATCAGGAAGAATGGTCTAGTGGCAACTCACTGGCAATCATCATCAGTGGTGTTGGTACGCGTTCTGCAGAATCGTATAACGGTGATGTTGCTGCAGCCCCTTTGCTGTATGTGGAGTATTTATCAGGGACTGAAACCAACCAATCACTGGTGGTAGATGCCGGACCAGACCAAACGATTAGTTTACCTAACAGTGCCTCCCTGGACGGCGCAATAAACAATAACGGTCAACCCATTTCGCCCGAGGTCACCACCATGTGGAGCCAGGTAAGCGGCCCAGGCACGATCACTTTTGCTGATTCCAATGCTATCGATACCACAGCCAGCTTCGACCTCGCCGGAACCTATGCGCTACAGTTAACTGTCGATGACGGTAATCAAAGTGACTTTAATCAACTCAAGGTCACGGTGATCAATCAGACCCGGAACTGGGTTTGGGCTAAACGCGTCCGTGGTCCAGGTTCTAATCAGGACGGCGTGGGTAGCGACCTTGCTGTGGACGGTTCAGGCAATAGTTATGTCATCGGTGAATTTAGAAACACCTCGGTGTTTGGTGGTGGGGAAGCCAACGAGACAACACTGATCAGTAATGGTGACAGCGATGTCTTTGTGGCAAAGTATACTGTTGACGGTGATCTGGTCTGGGCTAAACGTGCCGGAGGTACGCTTGATGTTCAAGGTCGTAGTCTCGCCTTGAGTGATTCAGGTAATGTGTATGTTACAGGTGTCTTTCAAGGATTCGCAACCTTCGGGCCTGGAGAAGCTGGCGAGACGAAACTCACCAGTGATGGCGACAGAGATATCTTTGTAGCGAAGTATACTGCTAACGGCGACCTGGTCTGGGCTAAACGCGCTGGCGGTATGGATTCAGATCGAGGCAATAGCGTTGCCGTAGACGAGTCAGATAATGCTTATCTCACGGGTACTATTACAGGTATCGCCACCTTTGGTGTCACCGAAACTAGCGAGACCACTCTGACCAGTGACGGTGACAGCGATCTCTTTGTGGCGAAATATACTGCTGATGGCAACCTTGTCTGGGCCAATCATGCCGGAGGTACAGGTTCTGATAATGGCAATGGTCTTGCCGTGGATAGTTCAGGCAACGTGTATGTTACAGGTGACTTTGAGAATACCGCGACTTTTGGTGCAGAGGAAGCCACAGAAACCATGCTCACCAGTGATGGCGACAGTGATGTCTTTGTGGCGAAGTTTACTGCCGATGGCAACCTGGCCTGGGTCAAACATCCTGCTGCATTAGTAAATTTTGGTTATGGCAGTGATGGTGGAAATGACATTGCCCTCGACAGTACAGGCAACGCATATATCACAGGTTACAACAGTTCTGGTGAGCCTTTTGAACGTGATGAAAATGGTGAAATTACCCCCTTATTTTTCCAGGAAGCGATACTCTTCGTCGCTAAATATTCTGCCAAAGGCGATCTGATTTGGGCAAAAAGTGCTAAAAGCTTGCCTCATACTCATATCATTGGCAAAAGCATTGCCGTAGATAATTCAGACAACGCATATGTCACAGGTTTTTTTAATGGTGACACCGCAGTTTTTGGGCGCAACGAAGCCGGTGAGACCCTCCTCATTCACAACACTCTCACTCGCCACATAGACAGCACCTTTGTAGCGAAATATGCTGCCAGCAACGGTAATCTTGTTTTTGCCAAACTTGTTAGGGGGCGGCGAGTTCTTGCTGGTAATGGCATTGGCGTGGATGACTCAAGCAACGTTTATTTCACAGGTTCTTATTCTGATACAGTGATCTTTGCGCCCGGAGGATCTCAACGAGAGATTACTCTCGAAAATGACGGCCCTAGCAACATCTTTGTAGCAAAACTCAGCCACATTTTCTCAGCCATTCCTTCAACCACTTTGGAAACACGGATAGTGGCGAGTTCAGACGATGCCGAAGAAAATATAACCACCGGAAAAGTCAATCTAAACAGTAGTATTCTTGATCTGGTCGATGAAATTGTCAGCGATTTTGAAGGCAATAGAAGCGAGATTAAACAATTAGCAGGAATGCGCTTTACCGGCCTCACAATTCCACAAGGTGCTACGATCAGCAATGCGTATATTCAATTCACGAACACTTCTGCGGGTATAGTATCTTTGAATATTGATGGGGAAGCTACCGATAATGCATTGACGTTTACTAACGCACACGTAAACATCTCATCCCGAGATCGAACTCACGCCGAAGTTGCTTGGGTACCTGAGTACGGCGCAAAACCTAACCGCCAAACCCCGAATATCTCCCGGATTATTCAAAAAATAATCAATCGACCGGGATGGTCTAATGGGAATTCGCTGACAATTATCATCACCGGCAGTGGTTCTAACAACACTGTATCGTATGATGGCGATCCTAGCGCCGCTCCATTGTTGCATGTGGAGTATCAATAACAGCGCTGAAATTGATGCGATGTGAAGAGCGAATAAGCATGTAGATCATTGGAGTTATTCAGGCATTTCAATCTTGAATGTTTGTAATTAAGAAAAGAGCCGAAAAACGGCGCTGACTCACTAAGGAGCGTGCATGAAATAACTTGAACAATTGACTTGTCTTTTTGCCCATCTTCGGTGTTGCGAAAACAGTTACATAGCTCACTGTGCGCCTGTTTTCACGCCTTGAATATGAACAGTAATTTGACAACAATCGCCTACGTCAATTGTTCAAGTTATCCCATGCACATTCCTTAAATTTAGGAGAGACTATATGAAGAACAGAATAATGCAGATCTCCCAGGCCGAGCAAGCCAATCCATGTTTGCCTGTTGAGGCAGAAAATCAACATCCGCTTAGGCAAGCGATTTGCCAGGTATTGCGGGAAACAACGCACGCGAAAATCATGCCGCTTGTCGCTCTATCCCTCGCGGGACTGGCAAGTCCCTCACTGGCGCAGCAAGCCAGAGTTGATGTTGCTAACCTCGATGGCAGCAACGGTTTTATGTTTGTCCCCGTGAACGCGTATGACGGCACGGGTGGCTCAGTGAGTGCGGCGGGTGATATTAATGGCGATGGCATCGATGATTTGTTGATCGGCGCTGAAAATGCCAGTCCTAACGGCTATCTATCCGGCGCCAGCTATGTGGTGTTTGGTACTAGTGAAGTGGGTGGCAACGGCACTATGGAGCTTTCCGCACTCAATGGCACCAACGGTTTTGTACTCAACGGTGTGACCGGCGGTGATGAAACAGAACAAGAAGTGGGTGACCGCGCGGGTTCTTCGGTCAGCGCAGCGGGCGATATCAACGGCGATGGCATCGATGATCTGGTCATCGGGGCTTTTAGTGCCAACGGTTTTGACGGCGCCAGTTATGTAGTGTTTGGTAGTGATCAAGGTTTTACTGCATCGATTGAGCTGTCTGACCTCAATGGCAATAACGGTTTTGTACTGAATGGTGACTACTCTACCGGTCGCTCAGGTATTTCTGTGAGTGGAGCAGGTGATATTAATGGTGATGGCGTTGATGATTTATTGATTGGCGCTGATGATGCGAATACAGCTGGTGTCAGATCCACTGGTGCCAGCTATGTGGTATTTGGTGGCAACGAAGTGGGTTCCAACGGCACGCTGGATCTGTCTATACTGGATGGCAACAACGGTTTTGTGCTCAACGGTGTGGGTGGGCAGACGGGTCGTTCGGTAAGTGTTGCAGGTGATGTTAATGGTGACGGTGTTGATGATTTGCTGATCGGTGCTGCTGGTTTTAACGCTAGTTTTGTTATGTTCGGTGCCGACAGTGTGGGTGCTAGCGGCATGTTAGATCTGTCTAGGCTTGATGGCAATGATGGTTTTGTGATCAACGGTGCAGTTGATGGAGACGGTTTGGGTAATTCAGTGAGCGGAGCAGGCGATGTTAACGGTGATGGCATCGATGATTTGTTGATCGGCGCTAGTAGGGCCGATCCAAACGGCAGGAACTCCGGCGCCAGCTATATTGTGTTTGGCGCCAGCGATGTAGGTGCTGGTGGTACACTGGAGCTATCCGCGTTTGATGGCAGCAACGGCTTTGTACTCAACGGTGTGATTGAGAGAACCTATTCGGGTGGCACTGTGAGCGCAGCAGGCGATGTCAACGGCGATGGTATCGATGATCTATTGATTGGTGCTGGTCGTAACAGTTTCGTAGTATTTGGTGGCAGGGGAATTGGCAGCAACGGCACGCAAGAGTTGTCTAACCTTAATGGCGGCAACGGTTTTGGCATCAATGTCTCTGGCGTCGGAGTGAGCTCTGTGAGCGGAGTGGGCGACGTCAACGCCGATGGAGTGGATGACATCATGATTGGCCGTTATGTAGTCTTTGGTCAAAAAACTGACGATCGTCTACAAGCCACGCTTGATGTTCAAGTTTCAGCCAGCAATGATGATGCCGAAGAGAATGTCGCCAACGACAAGGTCAAACCAGGCAGCAGTGATCTTGAGTTTGGAGATCAAGGTGGGAAAAACCAGTTAGTGGGCATGCGTTTTAATGATCTTGGCATTCCACAAGGCGCCACAATCACCAATGCTTTTATCCAGTTTCAGGTTGATGAGACGCATTCTGGTGCCTCTACCCTGATGATAGAGGGTCAGGCCACCGATAATGCACTGACATTTGCCAGAACCAACGGCAACATCTCTTCCCGAAATCGAACCAATGCTGTTGTTGACTGGCAACCGATACCGTGGACAACAGTGGGTGAAGCGGGATCTGATCAGCAAACCCCGAATATTGCTTCAGTGATTCAGGAGATTGTTGGCCGACCTGGATGGTCAAGCGACAACTCGCTGGCAATTATTATCACTGGCAATGGACGGCGCGTTGCAGAATCGTTTAATGGCGATGCTGCTGGAGCCCCTGTGCTGCATGTGGAATATAGACTCATCAATCAGGCGCCGGCAGTGGATGCAGGACCCGGTCAAACCATTACTTTGCCCTTGAATGAAGTTAACCTGGATGGCACGGTTAGTGATGATGGCTTACCTGCCCCGGATGAATTAGTCACTACCTGGAGCAAAGTGAACGGTCCGGGTACTGTGATCTTTGCTGATACCAACGCCGTGGATACCACCACCAGTTTTGATACCGAAGGAACCTATGTGTTGCGTTTGACCGCTGATGACGGTAGTCAGAGCGTCTTTGATGAACTCACCGTGATTGTCAATGCAGCGGGAACTCCGATATCTGGTCAGCCAGCATTGTTTGAACTATCCAGTCTCAATGGTGACAACGGTTTTGTACTCAACGGTAAATCCAGGGATGACTATTCGGGTTTCTCGGTGAATTCGGCTGGCGATCTCAACGGCGATGGTATTGATGACTTTGTGATTGGTAGTAAAGTCGATGAAACTTATGTGGTGTTTGGCGGTGGTAGAGTGGGGAGCAGAGGTATTGTGGAACTCTCCGAGCTAGATGGCAGTAACGGCTTTGTTCTGAATGGCGTGGCAGCGGGTGATTTTTCGGAGAACTTTTCGTATAACTCGGGCAACCAGGTGAGCGCGGCGGGGGATGTTAACGGCGATGGCATCGATGATTTGCTGATAGGCGCGAGTGGTCGTGGTTCTCGTGGCAGCACCACTGGCGTCAACGGCGCGAGTTATGTGGTGTTTGGCGCCAGCGGTATAGGTAACAACGGTGCGATGGAACTTTCCGCACTGGATGGTCAAGACGGCTTTATACTCAATGGCATTGCTGCGGGTACGGGTGACTTTGCGGGCTATTCAGTAAGTGCTGCTGGCGATATCAACAGTGATGGTATCGATGACCTGCTGATCGGCGCTAGCGGTGTCGATCTCAATGGCAATGAAAATATCGGTGCCAGTTATGTCGTGTTTGGTGCCAGCGAAGTGGGTACCAGCGGAACATTAGAGTTATCCGACCTCAATGGCAGCAACGGTTTCGTACTCAACGGAGTGGCAGAAGGCGATATTTCGGGTTTTTCTGTAAGCGGAGCGGGTGATGTCAACGGCGATGGCGTCGATGATTTGCTAATAGGCGCTCCCGGTTCCCATGCTAGCGGCAATCGCTCCAGCACCAATTATGTGGTGTTTGGTGGCGATGCAGTGGGTAGCAGCGGCACGTTTGAACTATCAGCGCTAGATGGTAGCAACGGCTTTGTGCTCAACGGCGTGACAGCACAGAATGTCGTGTCAGCACAGGACCGTGCGGGCGTCTCGGTGAGTACGGCGGGCGATATCAATGGCGATGGAATCGATGACCTACTGATCGGTGCGAATGAAGCCAAACCCAACGGCTTCGCCTCCGGCGCCAGTTATGTAGTGTTTGGCGCCAACGAGGTGGGTGTTAGTGGTAGCTTGGAACTCTCCACACTCAATGGTAGTAATGGCTTTGTGATCAATGGTGTGCTTGCGGGTGACAACTCGGGTACATCGGTGGGCACTGCGGGTGATGTCAACGGCGATGGCGTCGATGATCTGCTAATCGGCGCTCCCGAAGCCTTTTGCACCCTTGACGAAGATGGAGCCGAATGCTTTTACCAGGGAGCTAGTTATGTGGTATTTGGTGCTAGCGGGGTGGGCGCCAATGGTACTGTAGAGCTATCCATGCTCGATGGTAACAACGGTTTTCAGCTTAAAGGTGCGACCAGCAGTGGGTACTCGGGCAGTTCGGTAAGCACAGCTGGCGATGTCAACAACGATGGTATTAGTGACCTGCTGATCGGAGCACCCCGTGACAGTATCTCTGGTGTTGTTTCAGGCGCCAGTTATGTGGTTTTTGGTCAGGTTTTTGATAGTCCAGTTTCTGTTCCCGTACAAACCACGCTTGATATTCCGGTGTCTGCCAGCAATGATGATGCTGAAGAAAACATCGCCACCGGTAAGGTCAAGCCAGGCAGTAGTGATCTTGAGTTTGGTGATCAAGACAAGAAAAACCAATTAGTAGGAATACGTTTTAATGGTCTTAACATTCCACAAGGTGCCACCATTACTAATGCCTCGATCCAGTTTCAGGTGGACGAGGCAAATTCGGGAACCACAACCTTGATGATTGAAGGCCAGGCCACCGATAATGCACTAATGTTTACCAGAACCAACGATAACATCTCATCACGAGACCGAACTAATGCTGTCATTGATTGGCAACCAGCGCCGTGGACTAGAGTTGGTGAAGCGGGGGCTGATCAACAAACCCCAGATCTTACCTCGATCATTCAGGAGATCGTCGACCGGCCGGGATGGTCGAGCGGCAACTCGCTGGCGATCATTATCACCGGCAGTGGACGGCGCGCAGCAGAATCATTTGATGGCGATGCAGCTCCTCTGTTGCATGTGGTGTATCAATAACAGCACCGACAGTGAGGCTACAAGATAATGTAGTCGCAGCACGGTGTGTTGGAGAGACAAAAAGGCACCAATATTAAACGTTTCAAATTGTGAGGTTCGCAAACTCAGTCCAACTAACCTCATCTGATTTTCAGCACGCGATAAGAAATCGGAAGGCATTTAATTCCGGTTTCCTTTGTCAACACTGAGGATTGTGCTGTGAACATGCAACGCGGTAACGCTCTCCATCCGAGCGAGAATTAGCTAATCCTTGACACCTTCAGGTATAGCAGTCTGGAGGCTGCCCGAGAGCGTCTATTGTCAAGAGCACGGCTGGTAGAGCAGTAGTATCTCAATAACTTTGATGCAGGAGAACCAATCATGAAGAACATTATTCCGAAGACCTCACTGATTAAACACGTCAATTCGTATTTGCCTGGCGACTCTGTAGACCAGTATTCACTTAGACTTGCGATTCGCCAAGCATTGCGTAAAAAAACACATACACGGTTCATACCGTTCGTCGCCTTCTCTCTGGCAGGTCTTGCTATACCAGCCATAGCACAACAAGCCACGTTCGATCTTTCTAGCCTTGATGGCAACAACGGCTTTGTGCTCAATGGTGTAGCCGCTGGTTTCTCTTCAGGTTCTTCTGTAAGCGCTGCGGGTGATATCAACGACGATGGTATTGATGATCTGCTCATCGGCTCTAACGGTACCGATACCAACGGCAGAACTTCCGGCGCCAGTTATATAGTATTTGGCAGCAGCGGGACGAACAGCGGCAATACTGTGGAATTATCTACTCTTGATGGTAGCAATGGTTTTGTGCTCAATGGTGTGGCTGTGGGCGATAACACAGGCTTGTCAGTGAGTGCGGGAGGTGATGTCAACAACGATGGCATTGATGATCTGTTGATCGGTGCTGTCGGTGCTGATCCCAACGGCAGAACCAGCGGCGCCAGCTATGTGGTATTTGGTAGCAATCAAGGCTTTGCGGCATCGCTTGAGCTGTCCACTCTCGATGGCATTAACGGCTTTGTGATCAACGGCGTGGCCCGTGGCGACTTTTCGGGCGACTCAGTTAGCACGGCAGGTGATGTCAACGGTGATGGCATCGATGACCTTCTAATCGGTGCTATCGGTGCCTATTCTGCCAGCGGCATTGGCGCCAGTTATGTGGTATTTGGCGGCAGCGGAGTGGGTAGCGATGGGACACTGGAGCTCTCCGCTCTCGATGGCAGCAACGGTTTTGTGCTCAACGGTGTGACAAGAGATGATCGTACGGGTACATCAGTGAGCGCGGCTGGCGATGTAAATGGTGATGGCGTTGATGACCTACTGATCGGCGCAAATCTTGCCGACCCCAACGGCAGATACTCCGGTGCCAGTTATGTGGTGTTTGGTACAAGTGGGATGGGTAGCAGCGGTACTGTGGAACTCTCCAGTCTTAATGGTAACAACGGTTTTGTGCTGAATGGTGCGGCGATTGGTGATAGCTCTGGTGTCTCTGTAAGTGCAGCAGGCGATGTCAATGACGATGGCATTGATGATCTGCTAATTGGCGCTTCCGGTGCTGATCCAAACGGCAGTAATTCCGGCGCGAGTTATGTCGTGTTTGGCGCCAGTGACATGGGCGTTGGCGGTTCACTGGAGTTATCAGCTCTTGATGGCAACAACGGTTTTGTACTCAACGGTGTGTCCGAGGGAGACTTATCTGGTCGCTCTGTAAACAGTGCTGGCGATGTGAATGGTGATGGCGTTGATGACTTGCTAATCGGTGCTTTTAATGCGACCACTAATACCAGTAATTCCGGCGCCAGTTATGTGGTGTTTGGCTCCAGTAGCGTGGACGGAGGCGGCTCACTGGAGTTATCCGCTCTTGATGGCAACAATGGCTTTGTACTCAATGGCGTGGCTAAGGATGACCGCTCGGGGTTGTCGGTTAGTGCAGCGGGCGATGTCAACAGCGATGGTATCGATGACTTGCTGATTGGCACTCCTTTTCCTAACGAAAACTCCGGTGCCAGTTATGTGGTGTTTGGCCAACGCCCCGATGATTCTGTGAGCATCAAGCTTAATAGCCAGGTGTCAGCTAGCAGTGACGATGCCGAAGAAAATACCGCCACTGGCAAAATCAATCGAGGCAGTAGTGATATTGAGTTAGTTGATCAAGGCGCACTACTTCAGTTAGTAGGTATGCGTTTTAATAGTCTGAGCATTCCACAAGGCGCTACCATCACCAATGCCTCGATTCAGTTTCAGACTGATGAGACACATTCAGGAATCACTAATTTGTTGATTGAAGGGCAAGCCACGGATAATGCTCTGACTTTTACTAATACTAATGCAAACATTTCGACCCGTGATAGAACCAACGCTATTATCGAGTGGGATCCGAAGTCGTGGACCATAGTCGGTGAAGCAGGGCGTAATCAGCAAACCCCAAATATCAAATCAGTGATTCAAGAAATCATCGAGCGACCAGGATGGACAAGCGGCAACTCACTGGCGATTATTATCAGCGGTAGTGGTCGACGTGCCGCAGAATCGTTTAACGGCGATGCTGCTGGAGCCCCTGTGTTGCATGTGGAGTATACTGCAGGAACTGGAACCAACTGATTGTTATTTTCGATGAAAATGTCACAGAACCTTAGGAGTTTCCACGTTCAAAATCAAGCCTTATTGTCATGATAGGGCCTATTGTTTTACTGCAAAAAATTGCTATAGAATTCAGAGATATGATGTTTTCCGTCCCTTACTTTTAGCTCTTTCAGATG
>JAZGEP010000012.1:0-7532 GCA_036478815.1 Methylococcales bacterium | reverse complement strand
TGGAAACCCCACAACAGGAAACGCCAGCGGGAAAACGCACAAGAATCAGTGACGAACGACAACAAGCAGCACAACTCGCTATCGAACAAGACGATAATGTCAAAGCATTACAACAGCAGTTCGATGCCACAATAATACCCGGCTCGGTAGAGCCAATGGATGATACAGGAGAACATGAATGAAAAATCCACTGGGAAACCTGATGCAACAGGCTCAACAAATGCAGGAAACCCTCGAAAAAGCCCAGCAAGAACTGGCTGCTATGGAAATCAATGGTGAATCTGGCGGTGGACTGGTTAAAGTGGTGATGACCGGCAAACGCGAAGTTCGCAATATCTCAATTGACGATAGTCTGCTTGCAGATGACAAAGACATGCTTGAAGATCTAGTTGCAGCAGCAGTCAATGATGCAGTGAAACGAGTAGAAAAGATCAAGAAAGAGAAAATGTCCGGGATGACGGACGGATTGCAGTTACCACCCGGATTTAAAATGCCGTTTTAACCAGTGCAGCAAGAAAAAGGTCTGGTTGCGCAACTGATGCAGGCGTTACAATGTCTGCCTGGCGTTGGACCTAAATCAGCGCAACGTATGGCATTTCATCTATTACAACAAGATCGACAAATAGCCAAAAACCTTGCCCATACCTTGCAAGATGCAGCGCAGCTAGTCGGCTTTTGTGAACAATGTAGAACCCTGTCCGAGCATCCCCTCTGTTCAACTTGCGCGAATCCTGCTCGTGATCGCAGTGTATTGTGCATCGTTGAATCACCAGCAGATGTCTATATCATTGATCAGGCAACTGGCTTTAAAGGCTTGTACTTTGTATTACACGGTCGCTTATCACCACTGGATGGCATCGGTCCGCAAGAATTAAAACTTGAGTTACTGGATCAACGTCTGCAAAGCGGCGAAATCAACGAAATGATACTGGCAACCAATACCACTGTTGAAGGCGAAGCAACTGCCTACTACATCAGTGAAATGGCGCAGAATCATCACATACGCTCAACCCAAATCGCGCATGGTGTACCGCTAGGTGGTGAGCTGGATTATGTTGATAGTAGTACGTTAAGCCATGCGTTTAGTGGGCGCCATGAAATGTAACTCAGCTTACTCTCTGTTTCGTCCAATAGCTGTGTTGAAAGTGCTCATTTACACCTGTAAACACCGCGCTTTCGCCTTGCTCTTGAACAAAACAGGGGGCAAGCCGAGCAGTTACAGATTATGCAAGTTACCACGCTATTTGATTTTATTGGTAGACAGTGTTGTGAAGGAGAAACTAAATGTCTGATTCTGATTGCTTATTCTGTAAAATGGTCGCTGGAGACATACAGCCTGATATTGTCTACGAAAATGATCATGTACTTGCATTTAGAGATATCACACCACGCGCCCCAGTACACGTATTAGTAATTCCAAAAACACATATTCCAACACTGGCTGATCTTGAAGACCCTGAGATCGCAGCGCAGTGCTTATTGGCTGTGCGCAAAGTTGCCGAGCTGGAAGGACTTAGTGATAGTGGATACAGAACAGTCATCAACTGTAAACAGGCTGGAGGTCAGGAAGTCTCTCATCTTCATCTTCATGTTTTGGGTGGGCGAAATATGGCTTGGCCACCTGGATAATAAATGTTGGTGATTAATTCTACTTTTTCATATTTAACGGAGACTACACAAAAGTATCTCTGTAGGGTGCGTTGTACGCACCAATCGGTATTGTTTTGCCTCGATGGCGCGTACAACACTCCCTAACATTTGTAATCTCACAAAGTAGACTTAATTGTCATCCATACATAACCAGCATCGTACTTGTCTTTTATCGAGTAGCAAAACTGCATTGAGGATTAGACATGAGAACCATCAATATTGAAAATTTACCCCAATACACAATAGAAAATTACAGCCTCTGGGAAGGTAGCTGGGAGCTTATTGACGGCATAGCCTATGCTATGTCCCCCGCTCCTACCAACAAGCATCAAATACTCAACGGAAAAATATTCAGGGAACTGGATGAAGCTCTGGATGAATGCCCACAATGTCTGGCTATCATTGAAGCCGAATGGCGAATTAATAATAATACTGTCGTTATTCCCGATACCTGTGTTATCTGTTACGAACCCGATGACTATTTAAACAAAGCCCCTACAATCATATTCGAGGTGATATCAGCAAGCAGTTATCAGCGTGACGAAAAAATAAAGTTTGAAATTTATGAGCAGGAAGGTGTTGCCTATTATATTTTAGTTTATCCAGATTTTTTAACTGCAAAAGTCTATCAACTTGACGATGGAAAATACAAAAAATGCGGGGATTATACTACCGAAAACTATCTGTTTGAATTAGGAGATTGCAAAATAGATTTTAATTTTAACAACCTCTTTAAACGCTTTATAAAATAATCTCAGGTCAACGGGCTAATTCTCAATCAACATAATATTGACGGGCTAGTCGACCATGAGATAGATTTATTTTGGTACATCCCTGAGACATCATCCAATTATTCGGTATTTTTCAACAGCGGTGATAAATCACCTAGCCCGTATTTTTCACCAACCTGATGGGTCCGCGCTTACTTCTGATTAGTACGCATTCAATGGGGTCGGCCTCTAATACTGCTACCTTAAGACGCGATTAGCCAGTTATTTCAATAGAAAACAACCAAAAAAGACCATCTTAATAATCTAGCCAAGTACTAAAATCAATACCTTACAATTCCCCCATTGGAACTTTCGACACAACGTGAGTATTGTAAGCCACTGATTTCTCGTTCGGCTTTTCGAATTAGTTGTAACGGTCGCTTTTCTAAGCCCTATAACCTGCTGATTAACAAATGATATTTCTTAAGGTAGCAGTATTAGGGTCGGCCTCGATTGAAAATATGTTTCTTATTAAGTCAATCATACAAAACGGGGTTGTCTATCTATAGCATTGATTACCGATTGTTTTATGCTGAAATATGATGGAATTGTAATATATTTCTCTATTTCAATCGAGTTTGACCCTATTGTTTTTTGTTTTGAGAAGCGCTGCATATCAAGAACACTGACCCCTCGTTTTCGACCCCTCGTTTTCTCAGGAACGTGCATGAAATAACTTGAACAATGATGGCGCAGGATTTTTGTTGCTGACGAAACCATCTCAAGAGGCGCATAGTTGTTCTACGCAACGATTGAGATGGTTTAGTCAGGAGCAAAAAGACCAGCCAGAATGTTCAAGTTATTTCATGCACGCTCCTTAGCATACCTTATCAATAGAAGCACAGTAATATTCACATTTTAATTCGATTGTTATTTAGTTCAAATGTCGATTAAATACAACAAGGAGACTATAAATTCATGTTTGAAAAAGAAGACTTGATTTTACTTCGACCCCGAATAGTTATCCATCATTGTCCTTGTTTTGGCCTCCCAGGACGGCGATGCTCAATTCGACGACCGATGATTTTTTCAACTTCCTCAATATAACGCCCGTTACCTGTTAGTTGTCCTCTATTAACTGTTTCCTGAATGAAATCCCATTCACCTACAGGAATCGCTGTTTTGATATAGTCCTGGTACCTTAATCTCCGCTCTTCGGCATTGTCGCCTAAAGATAGGTAGCATGGATCCAGGTCAGGTATCAGCTTACCTTCTCCAGTCATCCGTGCATTGTAACTGGACCACGGATAATCTTGCACCTGCGTGACCATACGCGCGCGTACCGGATTAAGTTCAACATAGCGACAACACGCCAGAAGATATTCGTCAGTTTGAATCGGGCTAGACTTATACCGACTCTCCCACAACGTCCCTCTGCGTTTTTCTAACCGGTTGAAATAACGCGTCTGCCTTCCGGCGAGTCGCTTCATCAATTGTCCCAACCGAGCAACCTCTTCAGGTGGTTCAATAATGAGGTGTATGTGGTTGGTCATCAGACACCATGCGTATACCTGTACACCATAGATGCTTCGATACTCCGACAACGTCTCGAGATAGTATTCAAAATCACGCTCTGCTGCAAACACCACTTGTCGATTATGGCCTCTTTGCACAATATGATGGGGATAATTCGCTAACACAACACGACCGACTCTCGGCATTTCGATTCTTACCTGTCAGTAAAACTTGGGTTACTTAAGCATAGCTTGGAAAATAAATCTGTCCCCTTTTTTTGGTCCCCTTTTTTTCCTTTTTTTCCAAGCAAAACAAACTATCTGTCAGTAATACCGAAAAAATTCAACAGGCTGATTTTTATCAGTAATGCAAATCGTTGTTCATCATAAATTTTAACGCCTGATAGTACCACAACAAATAAATAGGTTAATTTTGCACGTCTATCCTTTGTAATAATTTTAGAGTACGGGATGAATACAAATATGGCAGTCATACTGCCTATCAACTTTGTGCTTAATCAAGTAAATAAATAACAAAATAGATACCTATTTAGGAATGTCAAATGCATAATTCATATAGTCTAAACCATAGTATTAAATATTTAAGCGCTTATTTTTCAATATTATTACTATTCAATATAATCTTTTCTTCCATTGCTTTAGCAGTTCCAGCAAATCCCAAACCTTTTGTTGAAAAACAGCCGGATGGAAGTACTATTACATTGAGAATTAAGGGTGATGAATACTTCCATTGGTTCGAAGACCTAGGAGGTTATACAGTTGTGCGAAATAATGGCACCTTTTTTTACGCTCAACTTGACAACAACGGTCAGTTAACAGCCACTAGGTTTCAAGTTGGGAAAACCAATCCTGCGACTGCCAATTTAAGACCAGGTGTTTTGCCCCCTGAAAACGTGCGAGCACAATCTTCGTTAGCTACACCACGCTTATCACCTTCATTCAATACACCACAAAGCATTGTACCTTCGGGAAACATTAAAAACCTGGTAGTGATGGTTCGTTTTTCTAATCATCAATCAAGAATATTGCCTTCAATTTCGGATATGAACACTCTTTTCAATGCAGCAGACAGTCATCCCACCATTGCACCTACCGGCAGTATTAGAGATCTTTTTCTGAAAAATTCCTATGGTCAATTGACTTTGAATTCGGATATTTCCGGATGGATTGATGTATCACGCAGTGAACAATATTATGCTGACGGGGGGTCTGGGTTAAATTCGAATGTAATTTTAGAAGCATTACAAGAAGCTTTAGATATACTTGATCAAACGGTAGATTTTAGTCAGTACGATTCTGATAATGATGGTTTTATCGATGCCATCACCTTTATTCATTCAGGTTATGGCGCTGAATCGGGCGGAACCGATGTAGATGGAACCGGTAAAGATGACAGAATTTGGTCACATAAATTTGCAATACAACCAGCCTGGGAATCCAATGAAGAAGTTAAAGTGTTCGATTACCATATTAGTCCGAGTTTATGGGGGACACAAGGTAGTGCAATTGGTAGAGTCGGCGTTATTGCTCATGAAACCGGTCATTTCTTTGGGCTACCCGATCTATATGATACCGATCAAAGTTCGAATGGAATTGGATCCTATGGTTTGATGGCTAACCCTTGGGGATTTGATGGTACTCAATATTGTCCACCCCATTTATCGGCCTGGAGTAAAATGCGATTAGGTTGGACAAATCCGGTTGATATCAGCGAAGACGGAGAATACACGTTAAGGCAAGCAGAGTCTAATGCCGATGTCTACCGCATTAGTCAAGGTTTTCCATCCGGTGAATACCTATTGATTGAAAATCGCCAAAAAAGCCACATTGATTGTCCCATCCCACAAGGCGGATTAGCCATTTGGCATATTGATGAAACGAAAGATACAAATAACCAAAATCAAGACAATACAGAAGAAGGATACCCTGGGCAAGCCAGTTGGCCGGAAAATGGTAACCATTATCGAGTTGCATTACTACAAGCTGATGGTCTGTATCAACTAGAAAATAACGGAAATCGAGGTGATGGGGGCGATGTATTTCACAGCGATGGTGTCGATTCAATTGGACCTGGCCCGAGTAATCATCCAAATACTGACACTTATCAATCCGGTATTATCAACCAAACTGATCACTCGATACATAGTATCAGCGCTTCTGGCCCAACCATGACTTTTTGTTTGGGTGATACTGCTTGTGGCGATAATCAAAATATAGCGCCATTAGCGAATGATGACACGGTAAGCCCTATTGATTCGGGCAGCTCGGTAACGATTGATGTACTCTCCAACGACAGTGACACTGATGGCACATTAGTGCCTGGGAATGTCACAATTGTAGATGATCCTGCTAATGGTTCAGCCTCTGTTGATCTTTTAACAGGTGAGATCACCTATGCTCACGATGGCTCTGCGACCACCAGCGACAGTTTTACCTACACAGTGGAGGATAATGAAGGCGCGGTTTCAAACGTTGCTACAGTCACAATAACCATCAACGAAGTGGTCATTCCTAACGTTGCACCAAGTGCTCAGGATGATACTGCTGGCCCGATTGAATCAACTCAGTCAGTCACCATTGATGTATTGAACAACGACAGTGACAGTGATGGTTCGTTAGTACTGAGCAGTGTCACGATTGACACAGCACCGGCCAATGGTATTGCTACAGTTGATCAGGCTACCGGTCAGATCACTTATACCCACAATGGATCAGCAACCACCAGCGATAGCTTTACCTATACGGTGGACGATAACGAAGGCGCTGTTTCAAACGTTGCTACTGTCACGATATCCATCAACGAAGTGGTTATTCCAAACTTGGCGCCAATCGCCCAGGATGATGACGTTGACCCAATTGATATAAACGGAACAGTCTTAATTGATGTGCTTTCCAACGACAGTGACAGTGATGGTTCATTAGTACCGGGAAGTGTCGCAATTGTCGATAATCCGGTGTATGGCTCAGTCTCTGTTGATCTTTCAACAGGTGAGATTACCTATGTTCACGATGGCTCTGCGACCTCCAGCGATAGTTTTACTTACATGGTAGAAGATAACGAAGGTGCAGAATCGAATCTGGCAACAGTGATTGTAACGATTGAGCAAGAAACCGGAATTTGCGGCATGAGTGTTGCGCTTGATGGTCGCAATGACTGGATCAATACTCCAAATCTGAGCTTTGCCAATGACTTTACCATCGAAGCATGGATTAAGTTAGCACCGGGAATTAACTACCAGGATGCGTTGATTGGTCAAGAAGGTCGCGGGCCGGATATTAATTTTCATTTCGGTAAGGCACGGTTGTATACAGGGCGTTCCGATGTTGTTGTTTCGAACACCGAGATACAGGCAAATACCTGGATCCATTTAGCAATCACCCGATCAGGATCGAACCTATCGTTGTACCTCGATGGCACACTCGATGCGACTGGAGTCTGGAACGGAACCTTGCCAGTCAAAGCATTGGGACGCGGCAATCGAACTGCGATTGGTCATTTTCAAGGTGAGCTGGATGAAGTCAGGTTTTGGGATGAGGCACGCAGTGACAGTCAAATATTGCAAAACTACAACCAAAGCCTGAACGTTGGTGACAATCAAGGCTTAGTGGCTTATTGGACTTTTAATGAAAGTGGTCA
>JAZGEP010000011.1:0-3618 GCA_036478815.1 Methylococcales bacterium | reverse complement strand
TGTACGCCTATACGAATGTTTATTGCTACTCTTAAATCTCTTGGATTGTATAGATTTTTTCTACACCTGAACTCAGGAAGTTTAAAATAATCATGTCTATCCTGTAAGCTAGTGATACACAAATATTCCCCTGATTACGTATGAAATACATATGAATTACTGATTAAATAATCACTAGGAGGTTGTCCGAGAATAGAGAGCCTACTGCGGAAAAGCGAATTTTGGCCCATTTTTCCGATTAAATTCGTTAAATACAACAAGTATTCGCCTCATTTAATCGAAACAATGGACTCAAAACCGCTTTCCCTCGCTACGGTTTCTATTCTCGGACAGCTTGCTAGCAATGTTCCATTATCGTAATATTCGAGCAATTGAGTGCAGATGGTCATCGTTATTGAGCAGGTGTTTCAGGCAGTGAATTAATTTCAGTTTTGTTCCGTCCTTGGTTTTCATCAAGTGTTTCCAATAAACCGATTGATGCATCTGTAACTAGATCAAAAACGCGTTCAAATCCGAAACTACCTCCGTAATATGGATCTGGTACATCTTGATGATCTATTTGTGGGGCAAAACTGAGAATTAGATGGATACGATGACGAAATGCTTCAGGGCAGGCATCAATTAGAATGTCAAAGTTATCTTGATCCATGGCTAAAATATAATCAAAGTATTCAAAATCATGCTCTGTAACTTTTCGTGCGCGTTGTTTGCTGATGTCAATCTGATGCTCAGTTGCGATTGATTGAGAACGTGGGTCAGGTGGTTCTCCGATATGGTATGCATGGGTTCCGGCAGAATCTGTCTCAATTTGATTGATGATGTTAGCTTGCTCAGCATGGTGTAGAAAAACACCTTCTGCCAGTGGCGAACGGCAAATATTACCCATACAGACAAATAGAAGTTTTATTTTGGTATCCACAAGTGAGTCCTTATTTTTCCATGATGGAAATTTCCAGCTTGCCGGGATGATACTCATGATGTTTGTAACAACGCAACTAGCATTAAGAATTTATTATTTAGGGTCTGGAAATGAATCAATCATCGTTTTTGCGCTCAGAATTAGGCTGAATTGTGTTGATCTGATTGAGCAAAACCACAGGCGTCGTGTGCTACGTTGAGGATTTTGTAATTGAAAATCGACAGAAGATGACCTGAAGCTGGGATGCAATAATAGTGACTTATTCATTTACAGACTCTTAGTGAAGACAGATTGTTGATTGACAGACATGATTTGCTCGACTCTCAATAAATCCTCTGGTGTATCCACACCAGCCGCAGGTGCTGGCGAAACCAAGGCAACAATGATCGATTCACCATTCCACAAGATTCTCAGTTGTTCGAGTTTTTCTAGCGCTTCAATTGGAGCGATTTGCATTTGTAGATAACGCTTCAGAAATTTTGTACGGTATGCATAAAGTCCGATATGTCGTTGATGCTGTTTGCTGACTGCATCAACAGCATCCGGAAAACGATCTCGATCCCAAGGGATTGTTGCGCGACTAAAATACAGCGCATAATTATTATGGTCTGTGACAACTTTTACTGCATTCGGATCAAATAACTCAGCCATGTTGGTCATTGTTGTGGCAATTGTGGAAATATCTGCTTGTGATTGTGAGACTAGTGTGGTGACCAGCGTTTCAATATTTGTGGGTTCAATTAGTGGTTCATCACCTTGAATATTGACGACAATCGTTTCATCATTCCAATTCTCTTTGATAGCAACTTCTGCAATGCGATCTGTCCCGCTAGCATGGTCTTCACGGGTCATGATGGCTTGATAGCCTGCTTCTTCAACTGCGTGAACAATACGAAGATCATCAGTGGCAACAATGACTTGATCTGCTCCTGAACTAACTGCGCGTTGACAAACGTGGACAATCATTGGTATCCCGCAAATTGTATGTAATGGCTTGCCTGGAAATCGGCTGGAAGCAAAGCGTGCTGGTATAACAACTTTGAATGAGTGTTTTTCCATCATTTACTTGGGAAGCGCATCATATTCTTCCAGGCTGAGTTTTCTTGCTTCATCTGGGAGCATCACCGGAATGTCATCCTTAATTGCATAGGCAAGTCGATCAAATTTACAGATGAGCTCTTGCTGCTGTTTTTGATAAAGCAGTTTCCCCTTGCAGATCGGGCAGGCAAGAATGTTAAGCAGTTTTGTATCGACCATATTTGTTCTCCAGTAATTGCAACAGTGACTGACTAAAACTTGAGTCGAGTTGCGCTTCAACAGGCAACATCCAGCTGTTTTCAGTGGCTAAATGATAACATTTGACAGCATCTTTTTCTGTCATCAACAGCGGTAAATCGTCGTCAAAATGTAAATCATCACCCGTAAAATAATGATGGTCTGGAAATATTCGTGTATTAAACGTTAGTCCAGCCTGGACTAACGCTTGAAAAAAACGTTGTGGATTGCCGATGCCGGTAACTACATGGAAGGCTTTGTTCTGCAGTGAAGATAATGGTTGCTGCTGGTCGCGATCAAGCAGATTAGTGATTGTATCTCCGGTGATAAGCATTTGTGTGGCATTGGCAAAACTTCCTCCATTGCACACTAATAAATCAACATAATTGATGCATGAAATCGGTTCACGCAAGGGGCCTGCAGGTAAGCAATATTGATTACCAAACTGACGCATGCCATCAATCACTATAATTTCGATATCACGTTTTAGAGCAAGGTGTTGTAAGCCGTCATCGCTAATAATGATGTCACAATTGCTATTTAACAACAAATGTTGGGCTGAAGCGACTCGACATTTGCCAACGACCACAGGACAACCAGTACGTGTAGCGATGAGTACTGCTTCATCACCATATCTTAATGGGTCTGCGTCAGCTGCTACTAGTGCTACATTGCTTTGTGATGCATAATCTCCCGCATAACCGCGGGTGATAACCCCTGGTTGGTAGTCCTGCTCACGTAAATAATTAACCAGCCAGAGGGTGAGGGGGGTTTTGCCCGTACCACCAACCGTTAGATTACCAACCACAATAACTGGTACGACTATGGTTGAGCTTTTGAATAATCCTCGCTGATACCCTTTACGGCGTAATGCTACCAAGCTTTGAAATATCAGCGAAAGAAACTTGAGTAATAGAGGTGGATCTGACGTTTGATACCAGATTCGGTTGAAGTAGCTATCCAGCCAAGCTTTCAATCTCTTATAAGATTTCAACACTAACGATGTAGGCCTTCAGGATGTAAGGAACGTGCATGGAATAACTTGAACAATGATGACGCAGGAGCAAAAAGACAAGCCAGAATGTTCAAGTTATTTCATGCACATTCCTAAGGCAAGCGGCAGTCAATAATCCATTCATATTACTTGTCTTTTAGTCTGCCTTTTGTGTCGCAACTAAAATTATCGATATCACTGTTTGAGATCATCTGATCTGGGATAAAAAGCAAGTAAGCGTTTCGGGTTTTATTGAATCTTCAGTCCCAAGTCAACGCGCAATCAATAACCCACCAGTATTATTTGTCTTGTTGCCTGTCTTCTGCGTTGCAACTTCGGTTACATAGCCCGCTATGCTCCCTACGCTGCGCCTTGAAGACAAACAACAATCCTGCGCAATACTGGTGGGTTATTGATTGCGCGTTACCTA
>JAZGEP010000010.1:0-5016 GCA_036478815.1 Methylococcales bacterium | reverse complement strand
CAGGATTGTTGTTTGTCTTCAAGGCGCAGCAACAGGCGTATAGTGAGCTATATAACTGTTGCGGCAACACCGAAGACGGACAACAAGACAAGTCAGTTGTCGAAGTTATTTCATGCACGTTCCTAAGCGATCTCAAGAGGCGCATAGTTGTTCTACGCAACGATTGAGATCGTATAGTCAGGAGCAAAAAGACAAGCCAGAATGTTCAAGTTATTTCGTGCACGTTCCTAAGTGTTAATCAACCCATGAAGCTGACTAAGGAAGAAATACACAATCTTACGTATGATAATCTGATTGCACATATCGGTTCATCATTGGAATACGAGAGTGCATACAAAGAAATCAGCCAGGCGCTAAAAGATGAGCTGGCTAGTCGTGAACCGACGGCTAATTACCAATGTCCTAAATGTGAATGTAACAAGTATAGTGAAAGTCAAATACGTGCAGCAGGTGGAGGTTTTAGTGCGTTTTTTGATATCCAAACGGAAAAGTATCGTGTAATTACATGTACAAGGTGTCATTATTCGGAGCTTTATAAAAGTGATGTTGGTATTGGTCAGCAAGTGTTAGATGGGTTATTTGGTGAATGATGAGACGTGCTAACAAGGCGCTTGAGCTGGTGCTTGATCGCTCCCTTCTTTCGCTGTCGTCAATCGCAGCAATGATAGATAATTCTATGTTTGATAAGTCTAGTGACTAACTTGTGCCACGTATTTTAGGTATTGATCCCGGTTCTCGAATCACAGGCTATGGCATCCTGGATCAACAGTCAGGCAAGATTGTCTATATTGCCAGCGGTTGCATTCGCGCTACAGGCGAGACATTTCCTGAGCGCTTGAAACAGATCTTTACAGGTCTTAGCGAAGTGAGCGCTGAATACCAACCCAATGAGCTGGCAATAGAACAGATTTTCATGCACAAAAATGCTGACTCAGCCCTTAAATTAGGCCAGGCACGAGGTGCAGCAATCTGTGCCGGGGTTGCCAACAATCTACCCGTTTTTGAATATCCTTCACGTGTCGTCAAAAAAGCAGTGGTTGGTAAAGGTGCTGCAGATAAGGTTCAGGTTCGCCACATGGTTAAATACTTGTTACAAATAACTGGCACTTTACAAATTGACGCTAGCGATGCATTGGCCATCGCTTTGTGCCATTGTCATCAACAACAAACTTTCTTGCGGAATCGTTCAGCGCGGGTGGTTCACTCATGATCGGCTTTTTACGCGGCACTCTGATCAATAAAACAGCACCACAAGTGCTACTTGATGTTAATGGGGTTGGCTATAATATCCTGGCACCCATGTCCACCTTTTATGACTTGCCGGAAACCGGGCAAGTTGTACAACTATTAACCCATTTAAGTATTCGTGAAGATGCCCACGTCTTATTCGGTTTCCTTAGTGAACAAGAGCGCGGTCTGTTTCGTAGCTTGATTCGCATCAATGGTGTTGGACCCAAATTAGCACTGGCAATACTCTCCGGAATCAGTATTGAAGATTTCCAGCGCTGTGTGTTTGAGAATAACATTGCCACGCTGGTAAAATTGCCCGGTATCGGTAAAAAAACAGCAGAGCGCCTAATTATTGAAATGCGTGATCGCTTACCAGAAATATCTGGTTCCACAGATGCCAATCAACCAGCAACCACAACAAGCGCTACTACAGAGGCGATCCACGCATTGGTGTCACTAGGGTTTAATGAGTCCGATGCGCAACGCATGGTTGGTAAAATTGTCAAAGATAATCTAAACAGTCAGGAATTGATTCGTCTGGCACTACAATCGGTTAATTCATAGAATTATGCGGTGTTGTTTGAGCCAGTTAATTTCGCATTTTAAAAAAAATATAAGGTATAACAATGGTTGATTTTCTTGCTGCTACACAACGTGTTGAAAGTACGATGGGATTAACGCTGCGTCGTCTTTTTCATTATATGAAGTTGGCGCTGGCTTATCTGCTAGCGACCTCATTGGCCGCTGGAAGTGGGTTTGCCATGGGTGCCTGGGTTAAGAGTTCAGGAACCGGTGGTCTGCTTGGTGCTGCAGCTGGTTTTGCAGTATGTGCTTATTTTATTCACTGGTCACGACGCGGGCGCTTATATAAATTGTGGGCTCCTCATTTGTCAATATTTGGCCGACTTGTTGAAGAAAAGTCTATTCCACCAGCTAAAAAACAATTGGAGCTGGGTAGCCAGCAGGTAGAACGTTTGTTTGATAAATCAGCTGGCTTGATGGATCTCTATAGCCAAAGTGGCACAGTTTTATGTGAACTGTTTATTGATAAGTTTAACCTTAAAGCGATTGCAGCATTGCCAGTGATTGGTGCAGGGTTAACAATAAAACTAAGTGTCTTGTTGGCTTCGTTGCGAGATGTACTGCTGATCTTTAGTCTTGGCGAAGACATCAAAAACCCATGGGAAACCATGCACAATAATCTGGAGCTAGTCGCTAAACATCTCAGCTCAATTCAGCGCAGCATGCTGATGGTGCTGATTATGCAGGTGGTTGGCACTTTATTGGCATTTATTGTCTGGTATGTAGCGATTGACTGGCTTGCTGATCATTGGCCGGATATCGATATGACTGCCTGGAAGATTTTGTTGACGGGTCTACTTAGCTGGATTATGTATGCAGCGTTTATTTATCCAATCGCAGTTAATGCGATGTTGGATGAATTTCTCAAAATTACAGCTCAAAGTCCAACGAATGATACAGCTCAAGAACAATTGGCTGATTTTCCAGCGCTAGACGAGATTGCTAAGCAGGCACAAACATACAATCTTCCTGCTGAAACACCTGAGCAGGAGCCTAACAGCACAATTGAAGAGAGTTATCAAGATGATGATTCAGATGAAAGTTGAGTAATATTTCCCGAAACGGCGCTGAAAATCGTATAATGATCGGTTAATTGTTGACTCGGTTGTGATAACAGCCTTGTACCAACAATCTACATAAGTAAGCAGAAGAGGTGGCGCCGTGAGAATCATTGAAGAAGCATTAACATTTGACGATGTTTTGCTGGTGCCTGCCCATTCCACTGTTATGCCTCGAGATGTCGATTTACGCACCCAGCTAACCCGCAATATTCACCTCAAAATGCCTTTGGTTTCAGCGGCGATGGATACAGTCACTGAATCCCGTTTGGCGATTACGCTGGCGCAAGAAGGCGGTATTGGTATTATCCATAAAAACCTGAGCGCAGAGCAGCAAGCACATGAAGTCACGCTGGTCAAGAAATTTGAAAGTGGAGTCATCACAGAACCGTTTACAGTAGCACCCGATGCCACAGTACGCGAGGTATTGGAATTGACTCATGCAAAAAAAATATCTGGTGTACCGGTAGTTAGCAGCGATGATGAACTGGTTGGTATTGTCACTAGTCGTGATTTGCGTTTTGAAACACGCATGGACGAATCAATTCAATCTGTGATGACACCAAAACCGCGATTGGTGACCGTAAAAGAAGGTGCTGATCAGGAAGAGGTTTTAGGTCTATTACACGAGCATAGAATTGAAAAAGTACTGGTGGTTGATGATACGTTTAAGCTACGCGGCATGATTACTGTGAAAGATATTCAGAAAGCCCGTGATTATCCGAATGCATCCAAAGACCATCATGAGCGATTGAGGGTTGGTGCTGCAGTGGGTGTCGGTGAAGGCACTGAAGAGCGGGTTGCAGCTTTAGTTAAAGCAGGCGTGGATGTGATTGTAGTCGATACCGCACATGGCCACGCACAAGGCGTATTAGATCGAGTTGCCTGGGTGAAACAGAATTATCCCGATGTTGAAATTATTGGTGGTAATATCGCAACAGCGAAAGGTGCATTAGCTTTGGTAGAATCTGGGGCTGATGGTATTAAAGTTGGAATAGGGCCAGGTTCAATCTGCACCACACGCATTGTTGCCGGCGTTGGTGTGCCGCAAATTACTGCGATTAGTAATGTCGCAGAAGCACTGCGTGGAACTGGCGTGCCACTGATCGGTGATGGCGGTATCCGTTATTCTGGAGATATTTCCAAAGCGCTTGCTGCGGGGGCTTTTACTGTCATGCTCGGCAGTTTGCTGGCAGGAACAGAAGAATCACCAGGTGCAGTCGAATTATACCAAGGACGTTCTTACAAATCTTATCGTGGCATGGGGTCACTTGGCGCAATGGGTCAACAACAAGGCTCGAGTGATCGTTACTTTCAGGAAAACAGTGCTGTTGAGAAATTGGTTCCTGAAGGCATTGAAGGTCGGGTTCCCTATAAAGGCAGTGTGATGAATATTATTCATCAGCTACTAGGTGGAATGCGCGCCAGCATGGGCTATATTGGCTGCAAAAACCTTGAGGATATGCATGGGAAAGCACGTTTTGTACGCATTACTGGCGCTGGAATGCGTGAAAGCCATGTGCATGATGTGACTATCACCAAAGAAGCCCCGAATTACCGGATGGATTAGGCCCAATGGATGCAGATTCACCACATCCAGATATTCATCTCGATAAAATCCTGATTATCGATTTTGGTTCACAATATACCCAGTTAATAGCCAGACGTATTCGTGAAATAGGCGTTTATTGCGAAATTCATCCCTGGGATTGTAGCAACCAGACAGTTAGCAATTTTAATCCACGCGGCATCATTCTCTCAGGTGGCCCGGAAACAGTCACCGAGCAAGATGCACCACGCGCCCCGACTAATGTGTTTGAGCTAGGCGTTCCTGTGCTGGGGATTTGCTACGGCATGCAAACCATGACAACGCAACTTGGTGGGCAGGTAGAAGCCAGCGATCAGCGCGAGTTTGGTTATGCGCAAGTTGCAATCACTCAACATTCAACACTGCTGGACACCATTGAAGATCATCTTGCTGAAGATGATAGTGCCTTGCTGGATGTGTGGATGAGTCACGGCGACCGTGTGCAGCAATTGCCACAAGGTTTTGAATGTATCGGCTCATCGGAAAATGCACCCGTTGCAGCGATTGCAGATCAATCGCGTCAATTTTATGGCCTGCAATTCCACCCGGAAGTGACCC
>JAZGEP010000009.1:0-12174 GCA_036478815.1 Methylococcales bacterium | reverse complement strand
GTAACCGTTCAGACACTTACAGCTAAAACCTAATAGGACTTGACAAAATCACCTTGCAAGCATCTATTATGTAGACAATTACACAAGGATTCCTAAGGTTCATGGTTCTCAAAGAACACGAGTTACTCCAAATCGATGAACAGTTCATCCACAGATTGCTGGAAAGTGATCCTCGTGCACTGGCTGGGCTCAGTATCAAATTGACCAATGATCTTAAAGAAGCACTGGAACGCCTGAATCAAAATCCATCCAATAGTTCAAAACCTTCGGGGAGTCTTGCTCCCTGGGATAAAGGGGCAGAAGATGATGATGAATTGACTCCTGACGAACAAGCAACACTTGGATCAGACATCGACAAGGCACAGCCGTCGGACGCCTCAACAGATTTAACCAGCGAAGACACCAACAACGAACACTGCTTTCAATCGGAAGGTTCACAGGAACACCGTCAACCGGGTCGTCAGCCAGGATCGCAAGGTTTTGGTCGCACGCAAACATTAGAGGTTACAGAGACAAAACACCACCGGTGTGGTTGCTGCACGGTTTGCAACGCAGCGCTTGCGCCTATTGAAAAAGCCTATACAGGCTTTCAAACTGTCAATATTGAGTTTGGCAATGCTAACAAGCCGGGTGTGCAATTAAGCAACACACACCATGTTTATTAGACAGGGCACTGCCCAAACTGTGGGCTGGAGAATCGCACAGCACCTTGGAGAGCCCCTGCTGACACATTGGATTGGAACGGTGTGGGCATGACGCAGTGGCGGCTGATCGGTCCCGACTTGGCGGCACTGATTGTCTATCTGTCAATGGACATGCGTGTCACCCGCCGTAAGGTGAAGCAATGTCTATTCGATGTCTTTGGGCTAGAGATCAGTGTTGGCACACTCCAGAACGGCATCATTGAATCGGCACGCGCATTAGCGCCCGTGGAAGAGCAGTTAATTGAAGACTTGTGTCGTGAATCACTCTTGCATGCCGATGAAACCTCCCATAATGAAGCAGGAACACGCCTGTGGCTCTGGGTGTTTATCAACACATCAACAGCGCTGTTTCTGATCGGACACCGGACGAAGGAGATGTTTGTCAATCTGTTTGATGCGTTTGCATCTCCCTATGATGGCTATTTGATGAGTGATGGTTACCAGCTTTACCGTGCTTATCATCAACGATTACGGTGTTGGGCACACTTGATCCGCAAAGCGAAAGGACTGTGTGACAGTTATACGGAAGAATCGCGCCTGTATGGTCAGCAGGTTCACGACACATTGAATTGTTTAATCGATGCCATATACCAAGCCCGTGAAGGCCCTGATGAAGGCACGGTGTCGATTTCAGCAGATCATCAACAAAAGCTGGAAAACTTGCGAAACGTGTGTGAGGAGATGTCGGCGTCGTCCCATCAAAAAACACGGGAGCTGGGTCGGGAATTCCTGAATGACTGGACGGCGATCTTTCGCGTGCTTGATTATCCAGCGTGGCCATTGACGAATAACGAGGCAGAGCGTGCTTTACGTCACTGGGTTATCCTGCGGAAAATGACCCAGGGAACACGCTCAGAACAAGGGAGTCGTGCGTTGGCATTGTTTGCCAGTGTGATTGCAACCTGTCGATTACGAAACAGTTCGCCGCTGTTGTATCTCAGGGATGTGGTCAAAATGCGACGCCAGGGAGATGATGTACCTCAATTACCGCAGATTCCCGCGCTGGTTGTCGCGTAAGTTAGGGGTGTGAACCGTTACTAAATTGCTGTACTAGTTACCTGCCTGAGGTGGATATCAAATGTTTTCATTATTCATTATGAATAGTAATACTGCGTCAGTTGCAGATCTTAATTTAATCTCGTTCCTTGGGAATGAGAATTTAATAATATTAAAAGCCTGATATTGTTTTTTGGCTCTCTAATAACATTAGAAAAACAGTTGTCTAACTCACTATGGGCTTGTTTTTCTAGCACTATTGTTAACCTTAAATTCTGCGCTAAACTTTCGGATTTTATTAAATTTCTGCTTAACTTAATGAGCTGGAAAATAACTTTATCTTTATTAGGAATGCTGGTTACTAATTTGGGTTTTGCTCTTGAACAAATTGAAATAGACATTGGTGGGCTTGTCAGTCAGCAAGATAAAATTCAAAAGCTCAGTGCAACACTGGATTTATATCACAATAACCAGCTGGGCTTTAGCATGAACTCCCAATCTTTGTCACTATCGCCTCCCTACGATGCACTAAAAGCCATAACACTCGGCTGTCAAGCTATCAAGGTAAACAAGAAAATTGCGATCTGCAAAGACGGTTATTTAACACTGACAACTCCGAGTAACAATCCACTGAATATTCCTTTTGAGTTGAAACTGGCTTCTGATGTCAACAGCGGTCAATTCATAATGACTGCGATCCCGCTAACTCAAGAGCCAAGTAACTTCATGCTCAAGTGGAATAAACACTTGTGGAAAATTAAACCAGAAATCAATCAATTGCCATTAAAGCCTTTGACTGACTTTCTCAAAGCTACAGGTATTCTCGATATCGATGGATTATTGAGTCTACAAGGGGATGTTACTGCTACCAGTAATGATTTTCTGGATGCAAATATAAAGCTATCGGGTAACAATCTTTCTGCACAAAGCAAAGATGCCACTAAAGCGATTGCTAAACTGGCTATCAGTTCATCTATCCAAGCTGAAACTTCGGGAGCTATTGCACAAGGTCAGATCGAGTTTAAATTTTCTGATGGTGAAATATATCTGGAACCGATTTATCTGCCAATAAACAATACGCCAATATCAGGAGATACAGAGTTTTTTCTGGATACTGATAATAAATATATCCAGCTTTCAGGCTTTACGTTTACACATCAGACTGTTATAGCGTTTTCTGGATCGTTGCAAACCACATTGGAAAAAACCTTTCCACCCGACCAAGGCACTATCAATGTTCAGGTCTATAATTTGGCAACTTTGTTTAATTACTACATGGCACCCTATTTAAGTACCAATAGTGTCAAACCAATGCTTTCCGAAACACGGGGATTAATACTTTCGGAACTGGAATTTGTCGATAAGCAGCTTGTTGATTTTAAATTGACGGCTGCAGATTTATCGACAATTTATTCATTTAACAATCAAGATATTAGTATTAATAATGCCAATATAAACCTGAATTGGCGACCTGAAAACTGTAGAGACCAATCGTTTGTATACTGGAAAAGTGCAGTAATTAGAGGTGTTCCATTACCAGAAACAATATTGCGCTTTAAGGCTTGTGGACAACAGATTAGCTTCGAACGCAATGTAACACTACCGTTGTTAGATGGTGAAATGCAATTCGACCATCTAGACATCAAGCAATTAGCTGATGGTGGTGTTGATTTGTCATTTGCAACTGAAATCAACAACATCTCACTGGCAGCGCTCAGTGAAGCATTTGATTTGCCACCGCTGGCAGGACAAATTTCAGCATCCATTCCCTCAGTTCGCCTGGAAAATGGTGGCTTACGGATGGACAGCTCTATCCATATCAACGTATTTGGTGGAAAGATTGAAATTCAGCAGTTACAAATTGATGGCATGTTAGGTTCGTATCCAATTCTAACCACAGATATCAAGGTGAATAATCTGGATTTAGGCAAACTCAGCAAACGTTTTTCGTTCGGCAATATTGAAGGAAAATTGAATGGAACAATCAATGGATTGCGCATCGAAAACCAGAAAGTGATCGCCTTTGATGCTGAATTTTCGACTCCGGCAAATAGCTTACTACCAAATTCAATCAGTCAAAAAGCGGTTGAAAACATTGCCTCATTAGGTGGTAGCAGTCCTGGGGATATACTTTCGCGTGGAGTTTTGAAACTGTTTGAATCATTTTTTTACAGTCGCCTGGGGTTTAGCTGTAAACTGCGCAACAATGTTTGTGAACTCAAGGGAGTTGCAACAGCAGAAAACAATGGATTCTATTTAATTAAAGGCGCTTTTGTACCTCAAATAAATGTGATTGGGTATAATCGTCGCGTTAACTGGAGTGAGCTTGCTACACGATTGAAACGCATCTCTGAACAATCGTCACCAGTTGTTAATTAAAACGTAACTCAGATTAGGAGCAGTTACAGATACGCTGAGTTACATTAAAACAACTGATATTGCACAACACAATGTTTGCCACATTCTAAATTCATCAGCTTCTATCAACAATCGTTATCCATACTCATCACATCCCACATTATTAAAATTAATCAGGAGAATACGCTATGAAGTTTCGCTTTCGATTCATGACAATTGCTTTATTCTGTCTACTGGCTGCTTGTGTCACCATTAACATCTATTTTCCTGCTGCTGCTGCAGAGAAGGTTGCTGATCAGATTATTGATGAAATTCAAACGGAAGGTATTAATCAACCCGGTTTAAAACCAGATGGAACGCCTGATACTCTACCTGCCGAGGAGGAAGACGATCCGTTCAGCAAAAATAATCATGGAATTCTAGAAACAGTGATTTATGCACTACTTAATACGCTGGTTTCCGAAGCACATGCTGCCGAAGCCGATTTAAACGCGGATAGTCCTCAAGTTCGTCAGTTAAAAAACTCAATGCGTGCTCGCTATAGCGGATTGAAACAATTTTATGCAAAAGGTTGGGTCGGTCTTCAAAATGATGGTTTGATTGTGGTCAGAAATCCCGGCGATATCGCATTAGCAATGCGTAGCCAGGTAAAACAATTAGTGGCTGCAGAAAACAATGATCGGCGCGCACTCTACCAGGCAATCGCTGTCGCTAATGGTCATCCCGAGTGGGCGCAGCAAATTCAACAAACATTTGCACGTCGTTGGATAGCAAAAGCACAACCAACCTGGTGGTATAACGATGGATCAGGCTGGAAACAGAGATAGCACAACATAATGTCACGACGTAATCGCCATAAAACGTTTTCCAAAGAACCTGTGGAAGCTTCCATAGAGTCCCTAAGCCATGATTGTCGTGGCGTCGCACATGTGGACGACAAAGTTGTTTTTATCGACGGTGCATTGCCTGACGAAACAGTACGTTTTATCTATACCCGCAAAAAACGTGATTTTTCTGAAGGCAAGCTCGATGAAGTATTAGTCGCCTCACCAAAGCGCATTCAACCAAAATGTACTTATTTTGGTTATTGCGGTGGTTGCAGCCTGCAACATTTTGGTACCGCTGATCAGATCGAGCTTAAGCAACATTTACTGATTGAACAGTTAAAGCGCATTGGCGCTGTTGAAGCCGAAAATTTGTTACCAGCGTTGACTGGGCCGGAATGGGGTTATCGCTCCAAAGCACGTTTGACAGTACGCGATGTGCCCGGCAAAGGTCGGGTACTGGTGGGGTTTCGCGAAAAAGGCACGCGCTATGTTGCCGACATGTTCTCCTGCGAGGTACTGGATGTTGGCGTTGCCAACCAATTGGAAAATTTGTCAACACTGATAGGTACTCTTTCAATACGCAATAAAATACCGCAAATCGAAGTTGCTGTTGGTGAAAATCACACGGCATTGGTATTTCGCATACTGGAAGACCTGACTCCAGAGGATCGCGATAAACTCGCTGTATACGGTCAACAGCAACAAATGGAAATCTACGTTCAGCGCAATGGCCCAAACCATATTGAACTGATTCATGGTTGTGGTGAATTGCTCAACTACAAGCTAGATGAATTTGACATGACCTTCTGGTTTCAGCCAGTAGAATTTACCCAGGTCAATCTTGAAATTAACCGCAAAATGATTGCTCGTGTAGTTGATCTCATGCAGCCAAACGCAAACGATACAATTCTCGATTTGTTTTGTGGAATCGGCAATCTCACCCTGCCAATAGCACGCCAGGCAGGTTCAGTGGTTGGAGTTGAAGGTGCTGAAACCTCTGTCGAGCGTGCCAATTATAATGCAAAATTTAATCACATTACCAACACCAGTTTTTATCGAGCTGACTTGATTCGCGACCTGGATAAACATCAGTGGGCGCATCAAAAATACAGTAAACTACTACTCGATCCATCAAGAGCCGGTGCGTTAGAAGTTTTGCCCTGGATACCACGCTGGAACCCAGAACGTATAGTTTATGTTTCCTGTAATCCATCAACACTAGCGCGCGATGCAGGGATACTGGCTAAAGATTATAATTACAAACTGATTTCTGCAGGAGTGATGGATATGTTTCCACACACCACTCATGTTGAATCCATTGCCTTGTTTGAAAAGAATTAAGCATGGAAAACTCCCAACCAAATATCATGATTTTGACCGAAAAGCAGCAATTACTGCTGCTCAATAACGGACAAATTATCACTAAATACGCTATTAATACTGCACAAAACGGAATTGGAGAACAACAAAATAGTGGTTGTACTCCGCGCGGAAAACATCAGATTCGCGCAAAAATCGGCGCGGGACAAACAACAGGACGCGTATTTGTCGGTCGTAGACCTAACGGGGAAATATATAGTCCAGCGCTGGATCGAGCTCACCCAGAACGTGACTGGATCCTAAGCCGCATTCTTTGGCTGAGCGGACTGGAACCTGGCATCAACCGACTCGGTAATGTAGACACCATGCGGCGTTATATCTACATTCATGGTAGCCCAGATTATAGTGTTACTACAGACCCTCAGTCGCATGGCTGTATCCGCATGAAAAACAAAGATGTTATTGATTTGTTTGAGCGAGTTGATATTGGCACACAGGTTGATATTCTGTAAAACTCAACTATCCTTGCAAATAGAGCCAAGTGCTTTATTAAGGAACGTGCATGAAATAACTTGAACGTTCTGGCTGGTCTTTTTGCTCTTGACGAAACCATCTCAATCGTTGCCTAGACGAACTATGCGCCTCTTGAGATGGTTTCGTCAGCAACAAAAATCCTGCACCATATTGTTCAAGTTATTCCATGCACGTTCCTAAGTTTCCTTTAATCACTGTTAGGTGATTTAACGGGATAAATTCACCAAAATTGCCCTGTTTGTGTTTCTGACAGAATAATCTCAAAAAGCGCATGTTAAGTACCTGAGCATCATTAATTTAACAATTTTGCACAGAATTTTTTTTTCATCTTCAAGGCGTAGAAGATGAGAAAAAAGACCAGTCATAAGGTTAAATTAATGATGCTCAGGTACTGACTACGATACGATTGAGATTGTTTGAACAGGCACAAAATAATAAGCAAAGTTGGTATATTATTTCGTAAAACCACCTTAATGCGAGGTGTATCATGTCAACAACTCAAGCAATCATTGAAAGATATAACACAGGACTGAATTCTATATTACTCGTTGGATTGGTCTTTGCAGCACTGATCTATTGTGCACCACCATTCTGAGAATAGGCTAACGCCCCAACTATCTTCGATGAGGTAATGGTTAATTCTGTCTAAAAACAGAGTGTGCATGAAATAACTTGCACAGCTTACGTGTCTTTCGCCTCGTCTTATGGTTGCAGCTTTGGTTTTGCATCTTGCTATGCGGCCTACGTTGCGCTAAAAACGAAGAAGATCCTGTTCAATGCGGGGATGGGTTACTTATTGCCGGTCGCCCAACATCAGAACTCCTGAGGTCGAGGATTTATTGTTGATACGATATTGTTCTATATAGGTTGGCGGTGAGGAACGAACCCCAACAATTTCAATCAAATGCTGTTGGGGTTCGTTCCTCACCACCAACCTACACAGACGACTTGGTATCACCTTAAAATCATGCGTTTCTTGTAAGCTATTGTTATTAAAGTCCTGAGATCAGGTGTTCTGAACATAAGCAAAACCACAGGTGTTCTTGCAAGCTATGCCACCCATTGATATTTTGTAAAACTTAACTATCCTTGCTCTAAGGCAACTGGTAATCAATAACCCACCCATATTACGCAGAATTTTTGTTTGTCTTAAGTTTTGTTGCGTAGAGCGCATAGCTGGCTATGTAACCGAAGCAACAAGACTTAAGATAAACAAAAAGGCAAGTAAGGTGGATGGGATATTGATTGCCAGTTGCCTGAGGAGCGAGGATTCAATAATAGATGAATTTTGACTTGTCTTTTTGTTCGTCTTCTTCGTGGTAACAACAGTTGCATCGCTTTCTATGCGCCTGTTACTACACCTTGAAGACAAAAACAATCTTGCGTCAAACTTTCGTATCTTATTGAATCCTCGCTCCTAAGGGTTCACACTAAAAAACTCTTGGGGCTGACTTGTCCTTTTATCCTCTTTTCATTGTTAGAAAAGCAGTAGTGTCGCATGCTATACGCCTACTTTCTTACCTTGCACTGTGGAGCAACTATTTGTCAAAAAACAGCTTGCGCCAGTTTCGGAAATAATTTAATTCCGTTTCCTAATAGCCAACTGTTTTTTTTGTGTCTTAACCCAATCACTGCTATTACAAAGCGTATCATGTCAAAAATACAAGCAATCAATGCAACACATAACTTAGGGCTGAATTCAATAGTTCACTGTGGATTGATCTTGACAGCACTGATCTACTGTATTCCATCGTTTGCAGGAGATGTCAAGGAGCTCAATACTCTGGATGAAGCAATGGACTTTGTTTTATCTGAAAACAGAGTTCCCAATGCTAGTGAAGTCAAACTACAAGAAATTCATGCAACTTATACCGATGCGATGAAAGTCTGGAAACTCACTTTCATTCATGGTGCTAATACTCATATCGCTACAGTCGACAAAAAAAGCCGTTTTCAGTTGGAAACTAAAAAGGATAAAGATAACTACAACGAAATATTTTGGACAGACTGGCCACGTGCTGAGGGTATGTTAAAAAAAGACTGGCTAGATGATGCAGAAAACTTCATTCGTTCGTGTAACTATAGTCTCACCAATCCGAGAATACTCAGCTACAAAGTTTGCGAACCACCAATAGCTGGCATGAAAAGTGAGTACTCCAACGGCTGTAATGAAAAGACCTTCAGACAAACCTGGAAGATAGTCAGTGGAGTGGAAGGCAGAAAACTAGCCAAAATGGTGGTTTATGGTGATGGTCAGTTGGAAACATTTAGCAATGTTACCGTTAAGTTATCCGAATAGTAAATCTGATAATCACTCCATACACGCTGTATTTATTTTCTGCGAGTCCTCAAATGAGGTGATTCACTTGGAATTAAGTGGATGGATATTCTTTTCTTTAATTCTTTGAAGATAATGGTGGCCAGGCGTGGAATCGAACCACGGACACGGGGATTTTCAGTCCCCTGCTCTACCGACTGAGCTACCTGGCCTTTTAGGCTAATTAATTAGCCCACCTATTAAAGCGGTCTTGAGTGATTCAGTCAAGAAGTTTTGTTAATGATGTTGATTTTTCGTGCTGTTGTTTAGGAAGGTGCATGAAATAACTTGAACAATGATGGCACAGAATTTTTGTTTCTGACGAAACGATCTCAAGAGGCGCATCGTTGTTCTACGCAAGGATTGAGATGGTTTCGTCAGGAGCAAAAAGACCAGCTAGAAGGCTGTCCGAGAATAGAAGCCGTAGCGAGGAAAAGCGGTTTTGAGTCCATTGTTTCGATTTTAATGAGGCGAATACTTGCTGTATTGAACGAATTTAATCGGAAAAATGGGCCAAAATCCGTTTTTCCGCATTAGGCTCTCTATTCTCGGACAGCCTGCTAGAATGTTCATGTTATTCCATGCACGCTCCTTAATTGAAACCAGTTGTCCAAAACCTCATAGGCTTGGTCCAGACCGGTTTTTTTCAAAGCCGAAAAAGTTTGTGCTGTGGCAGGCATTGTTGCAGGCTGTAGTTCTCTTTGGACTTTCAAAAGCGTTGATTTGGCTGCTCCGTATCCCAGTTTATCAGCTTTGGTGAGTAGAATATGAAGTGGGAGTTGGCGATATTCGCACCAGTTGATTAGTTGTAAGTCATGATCCGACAGCGGATGCCGGATATCCATGAATATCAATATGCCTTGTAAAGATTGTCTGGTTTGTAAAAAATCGTCGAGCAAACTACGCCACTGGTTTTGCATCTGTCGCGATACTTTCGCATAACCGTATCCTGGCAAATCGACTATACGACGTTGTGTATCAAGCTCGAAATAATTTAATTCTCGGGTACGACCGGGTGTTTTGCTGGTGCGTGCCAGATTGTTTTGTGATGCTAAAGCATTCAGGCCGCTGGACTTTCCAGCATTGGAGCGTCCAGCAAAAGCGACTTCCCAACCTTCATCAGCTGGTGCATCATTCATGCGCACAACACTTAACATAAATTTCATATTCTGGTAGGGTACTCGCATGTGGTATGCTCGTTATTAAGGCTATTCAATTGGCTTAGGAACGTGCATGAATTAACTTCGACAACTGAATTTATCTTGTTGTCTATCTTCGGTGTTGCCGCAACAGTTACATAGCTCACTAGAGCTAAGTTACGGCGCCTTGAAGACAAACAACAATCCTGTGCCAGTTGTCGAAGTTATTCTATGCACGTTCCTTAGAATTGTAAGTGTCTATTGATTAAAAATACAGAGGTTGTTAACTATGCGAAAACTGATTGCTTGTTTTTTAACGGTACTGATTCTGCTAATCAGTCCTTTAACCAGCTTTGCTAAGAAAGGCGAACAAGCGGTTGCGTCGTGTGTTGCCTGTCATGGTGAAAAAGGCAATAGCCAAGCACCGATTTTTCCCAAACTGGCAGGACAAAACAAAAAATATTTGATCAAGCAGCTTGACGATTTTCAACAGAATAAGCGCAAAAACCCGACAATGCAGGGGTTGGCTGCTGGTTTAACCGAACAAGATATCGCTGACATCGCTGACTATTATGCGGCACAAACCATCGAGCAAGTCACAGCGCCTGTAGCTGATCCTGAGGATGAAGACGATGATGATGATGATGAGGAAGAAGAGAGTGAAGCTGATGTCCAGCTAAGCCAGGAAAATCTGATCATTCTGGGAAAACAATTATACATTTCCGGCAATATTGAATCACAAGTTTCTGCTTGCAGTGCATGCCATGCAGTCGATGCCAGAGGAAATTCATTAGCTGGATTTCCTGCTTTGAGAAACCAGCATGCCACGTATCTCGTCAGCACACTTAAGCAGTATCGTGACGGGGAACGATTGAATGATGCAACAGGAATGATGCGCATGACTGCCAAGCGCATGTCAACACAAGAAATTAATGCTGTTTCTGCATATCTTGCGAACTTGAAATAGATCTGGATTCTGTGTAACTACTCAGCACAATCGGATAAGCTTAGGGTCTGGAAATAAATAAGTTGCCTTTTTTGTATTCTACATTTAGGTTAGATTCTGTTGATCTGATTGAGCAAAACCGCAGGCGTAGTGTGCTACGTTGAGGATTTTGCGATTGAAGATCGACAGAAGATGACCTGAAGCTGGGATGCAAAAACAGTGAGTTATTTATTTCCAGACCCTTAGTAGTTACAGTCCTGCTGACTTTTTCCAACAAACACTGGTTTCTGATGAACATCATGTCGTCAGGTTTTATTCATCCCCACTGGTTAAACTATTACCGATACCCTCTGGTGCTGTTAAACCGTATGCGTAATTTTCTTTGAATTTATAACCTTTAGGACTGACGATTCAATAAAATCCGAGACTCTCTCTTGGCTTTTTATTCCAGATCAAATGCACTTAAAGCGTTGCGTAGAATTACTATGTGCCTCTTGAGCTGATATGATCTGAAACAAAAATTCTGTGTGATCGTTTTGTTTTATTAAACTCTCAGTCTTAGTCTCAATAATAGGAGTCTTGTATGAGCATTCAAAAACTGCTGGCTTTGGTCTTTCTCTTGTTTTTTTCTCTGAGCACTCTAGCTCTTGAAATTCCTGGAATTAATATAGAAAAAGGTGAAGGTTATGAAACAATAGACCCTTCACAGCCAACAGATGACCCCACAAAAGTTGAAGTAATCGAATTCTTTTGGTACGGCTGCCCACATTGTTATCGATTTGAACCAACTTTGAAGAAGTGGTTGAAGACGCGCCCAGATTATGTGGACTATATTCCTCAACCTGCTGCTTTTAATGCAACCTGGGCTAAACATGCACGTGCATATTTCACCGCAGAGGCTTTAGGTGTTGTTGATAAAATGCATGAAGACTTTTTCAGCGCCATCCAGGTCGATAAAAAAAGATTGGATAAGGAAGATTTGCTGGCTGATTTTTTCGTCGCACACGGAGTTAGCAAAAAGGATTTTAGCGAT
>JAZGEP010000008.1:0-2455 GCA_036478815.1 Methylococcales bacterium | reverse complement strand
GGTTGTATTCTAGCGGCAGAATACAAGACTATGATCACTATTACTGGAGTATAATTATGAGTGATTCACTATACGAACAAATCGGTGGTGAAGCGGCTGTCGATGCGGCTGTCGATATTTTTTATCGTAAGGTGTTGTCTGATGATCGCATCAACAGGTTTTTTGCAAGTACTGATATGGCTAAGCAAGCTGTAAAGCAAAAAGCCTTTCTGACCATGGCATTTGGAGGTCCAAACGATTACTCCGGCATGGATATGCGTACAGGTCATGCACATTTAGTCAAGAACGGACTTAATGACAGCCATTTTGATGCTGTGGTAGAAAACCTCGTCAACACATTGAAAGAGCTGAAAGTAGCCGACAATTTAATTGAGCAAGTTGGTGTTATTGCAGAAGGCACGCGTAATGATGTTCTAGGCAAATAATCTGTTTGCTTGTAGAAGCACGGCATCCTCCCCCTCGTCGTGCTTTTCATTTATAATCCCGCGTTAGGAGTGAGTATTTAATAAGTTACCGAAGTTTGGCGCAGCATTTTGATTTCACAGAAGTACTCATAAAATGGGCGCATAGCTGGCTACGCAACTATTTTATGAGTACTTCTGTGGGATCAAAAGGCAAGTCAAAATCGGGAAGTTATTAAATCCTCACTCCTTAACGCGAATGACGAAATTGACTAAGCCAATACTCCATCTGTTTTCCAGCTGCTTCGCGCCCACCCAGGCCGAAAGCAAGCGCCACAGCAACGGCAATTGCTCCCAATGTCAATCCGAATGCCATATTGACAATATCATCGGCAATACCCATGGAGCGCAATCCCATCGCTGTAACCAGCCCAAGGATACCGACCCGAGCAAGACTGGCCATACTCTTTTTGTCCTGACCACCAACAGTAATAATGCCATTGTATGCAAGATTGGCTAACCAGAAACCAGTCATCAGAATCACTGAACCAAGCAATACTTGCCCGGTGAACTGAATAAACGATGCCAGTAAATCCTGTATTTGAGCAAATCCCAATTTGCCTGCCGCTTCTATCGTAGCAAACAACATGGCATAAAACATAATCACTTTGGCGACTATTGATGACGGTTGCTGTGTTTCTGCCATCAAGGTTAAACCCATTTTACCTGGTAAGGCGTTAAAGCCGACACCATCCAGAATCTGCGCGACTATAGATGCCGCAAAACGGGCGACAAAGTAAGTGACCGCCAGAATTGCCGCTGCAGCAAGAATATCAGGAATCGCAGCCATCATAATCCCCAGCATTTCAGTCGCAGGCTGGGAAATCGCTTCAATACCCAGTGCATTGAGCGCTGCAATCAACGATGGAACAAACACAAATACAAAGACCAGAGTACCAATCAGTGTCGATGCGTTTGTTGTGCTGGCAATCCCCATTTTAGTACCGACTCGATCAAAACCTGTTGCCACCAGAAGATTAACTGTTAAATCCCTGAGTATTTTCGCCACCAGCCAACCGACAAAACCGATTACTCCAGCAGCAAATATGTTTGGCAACATTTGTAGAATTTTGCTGATCATATCTTGTACAGGACCAAGTAAGCCTTGTAATTGAAATGCCCCCAGTATTGCTGGCAGAAAAAGCAAAATAGTCAACCAGTAGAGAATATTGCTGATGTTATCGCTCAGCGGAGCCATGCCTGCTTCAAGGGTCAGCTTCTCATCCAGGCGGGTAGAACTGAGCCCCTTACTGGCGACGGTTTTTACCACTGTTGCCACCAGCCAGGCAATTAATGCGAGAATACCACCGGAAATTAGTTTTGGAAGATAATCGAATACCTGGGTGACCAACGCATTTAATGGTTGCGAGACTTGTTGTAAATCCAAGGTGTTAAAGACAGCTATCAAGGTAATCAGGATAATTAGCCAATAAGCCAGTTTGGCGATAAAAGACTCGAGGTTAAAAGCAGCATCAGTGGACTGACCAAGACGACGATTGAGCTTTAATATCTTTAAACCCTTGCGTAATCCAGCGCGAACCAGTAAAGCCACAATCCAGCCGATGACAAAGATAGTGATCGCACCGAGAATACTCGGCAATGACTCCCCTAATGTGCCCTGTAGAGATTCAAAAAGCTTGCTAAAATCAGATGTTGCCGATGCCATAATTTCCTCCAAACCTTTATAAGAAAACTCTAAGAAACTAAGGATTCAGTCACTTCTGAAACTGGCGTAAGGCTGCTTGTCAGATAGTTGTTCCATTTCAAATCAGAAAAGTGGTGTATCGTTAGCTACACAACTATTTTCCTAATGCCGAAATGGGGCAAAGAAGACAAGATGGTTCCAGAAGTGATTGAATGTAGATTTCTAAACTGTGCGTGCCAATAATTATCTCGAATTACTGAAAATAGATAGCCTTGAGTGCCAGGATAATTTCTTCAACAAATAGATTTTCATAAGTCATCGGATATAGATTTCAACAAATCTTTGAAAT
>JAZGEP010000007.1:0-5023 GCA_036478815.1 Methylococcales bacterium | reverse complement strand
CTGAGTTAAAACGCTATGACTGTCGCAATGCACAACTTGCGCTTGCTGCGCTCTCAAGTGGAAATTTTCGCGATAGTGTCGAGCAGTGTATTCAACGCTATGGCTCTGAGCGCATCGGTGTGGTAATCGGTACCAGTACATCCGGGATCTACAACTCGGAAGCGGCTTATGCGTATTTTATTGAGCATGGCACAATGCCTGATGATTTTCGTTTTATGCATCGCCATTTTGCTCATGCAACTGCCGAGTTTTTAGCCCAGGAACTTGCACTGAGAGGGCCATGCTATGCGATTTCTACAGCTTGTTCCACCAGCGCTAAAACCATGGCTGTGGCTCAACGACTGATTAACTCCGGGTTTTGTGATGCGGTGATGGTTGGTGGAGTGGATACTTTGTGTCACTTAACCTTGTATGGGTTTAGTAGTCTGGATCTGGTTGCCGGGCAATTCTGTACACCAATGGATCAACAGCGTAAAGGTATTAACATTGGCGAAGCTGCCGGTCTGTTATTATTGGAGACTTTAGAAAATGCTAATCAGTCTGCTCCGCAACTGTTGGCGGTGGGTGAATCTTGTGATGCTTATCATATGAGTTCACCGCATCCAGAAGGTAACGGAGCAGAGTTGGCGATGCGAGGTGCGCTGCAGTTAGCAGGCATATCCACTGAAAAAATCGATTATATCAATTTGCATGCAACGGCTACCCGCCTCAATGATTTAGCTGAAGCACAAGCCATTGAGCGTGTGTTTGGTTCTGAAACACCGTGTAGTGGTGTCAAAGGCTTGCTTGGACATACACTGGGTGCAAGTGGTGCGCTGGAGATCATTGTCACTTTGCTTGCATTGCAACACAACTTTATGCCAGGGACTTGTGGGTTGAAAACTGCTGATCCCAAATGCCAAATCAATGTACTCACACAACCAGAGCAAACTTCTCAACTGCACTATGTTTTGTCGAATGCGTTTGGTTTTGGTGGAAATAACGCCAGTGTCTTGCTGGCTAAATCTAATATAGTAGAGCGTTAAGTGGATACAGTCAGCATTCAAAGCATGGCGGCCTGTAGTACAGATGATCGTATTGGAGAAATTCTGGGGATTACTGTTTCTGCACTGGATGTCTCTGTCATTCCGGTCACATTGCGGCGACGCAGCAGTTTACCAATCAGACTAGCAATTAGCGCCGCCTTTAATGCTTGCAAAACGGCTGGTGTTGACGCCTCAGAGACACCAAGCTTGTTTGCCAGTATCGGTGGTGAAATGATGATTACCGACCAGTTGTGTCGAGAATTGGCAAAGCCGGTTGTACACATCTCACCCACCCAGTTTCATAATTCAGTGCATAATGCGGCGGCTGCATACTGGAGTATTATTACTGGCTGCCAACAGGCCAGTAGCGCGATGGCTGCTGGAGAGCAAACCATTGCCATGGCGTTGGTAGAAGCCTGGAGCCAGCTTGCTTGTCAAGGTGGCAATTTACTCTTGGTCTGTTATGAAGAATGCTGGCCAGATCATGTTGAGCCTGGCTTTGGGCAACATGCGATTGCTTATGCCATGTTGTTAAGTGCTCAAACTGACCAGCAAACGATTGGTCAGTATTCGCGTCCACGTCTTAGTGAACAGCCCGCATCCATTGATAGTGAATTGACAAAATTAATTAAGATGGATCCGTTGCTTGCTTTAACACCGTTATTTCAGGCAGTGGGTTTAACGGGTGATCATCATGCTGTGCCAGTTAGCCTTCACTCACAGCACTGGGCGGTTAATGTTATGACTAATGAGCGATCAACAATATTCAATGAAAGCTAGCACTGCTCAAAGTTGTTTATATGATGTAATTGTCGCAGGAGGTGGGCCAGCTGGTTCAACCGCAGCAACGCTACTAGCTCAATATGGACATCAGGTTTTACTGCTGGAAAAAGACAGTCATCCACGTTTTCATATCGGCGAATCGATGTTGCCGTTCAGTGAGCCTGTTCTTGAGCGTTTGGGTATTGATTGGAGTCAGTACGGAATCGCCAAAGCAGGCGCTGAATTTATTGATGAAGCAATTGGCAAGCGTATGTTCTTTCAGCTCAGTGATGAGCGACAAGCTTATCAGATCGAGCGCGCTGGGTTTGATGCAGAATTGTTTGCCAATGCTCAAAAACACGGTGTGATGACTCGGCAGAACACTAAGGTTACAACGATTGATCTTAGTGAAAATGGTGTTACTGTCAGTACTGATACTACTCACTATAAAAGTCGATATATAATTGATGCGACAGGACGTAGTGCAATTATGGGGCGGCGTAATCGTAGTATAGAGCGCATCGAAAATCTCGCCAAATTTGCCTTGTATACCCATTTCAGCAAGGTGACCAGTCAAACATCAATCGGTTTTTTTCAGCAAGGTAATATCATTGTTCCCATCGTTGATATTGGTTGGATATGGATCATTCCATTAGCAGGGCAGAAAGTCAGTGTTGGGTTGGTGGTTAACGGCAAACGACCAGCTGCTGAAACTACCACAGCATTATTTCAGCGCTACCTTCAGCAATCAGATTATTTGCTGGAATTACTGGATGGTGCGACCCAGGACTGGCCAATTCGCAGTGAAGCTAATTTCAGCTATGTCAATCAGCAACGTTATGGTGAACGTTATGTGTGTTGTGGTGACGCTGGTGGTTTTCTTGATCCGGTATTTTCATCGGGAGTATTTCTTGCCTTGACTGGAGGAGAACGAGTTGCTGATCGTGTTCATCAAGGTTTGATTGATCAATGTGAAGCTGATGCAGATCTGCATGCGGTTGATGATGCAGATTACGAATTGGGTTTTTCAACCATGCGTGTATTTATCGAACGTTTTTATCAGACCAGTCTGGTTCATAATGTATTTTTTGAGGCGGACAGGGATGCGACTATCAAACAAGACATTAGCCAGTTACTGGCCGGAAATATGTGGAGTGGTCACAATGTTTGGCAACAAGGATTGTTGCGAGGGCGATACCGTCGTCAATCACATGGGCGTGCATGAAATAACTTGAGCAAAAATACAAGTCAATCGTTCTGCACAAATCTGGTACTGCCATTCATGAGTAACTCACAATCATCATCGACTGTTGAAATTCCCCAGCAATGTGAAGTACTAATCATTGGTGGTGGCCCTGCAGGCTCCTCTGCTGCTGCGTTATTAGCGCAATCTGGAATTCATACAGTCTTGCTTGAGAAAGCCCAACATCCACGACAACAAGTGGGTGAAAGCCTGATTCCGCATTTCTGGAAATATGCCGACCAGACTGGTGTCAGCGCTAAAATTGAACAACAGGGTTTTGTCACCAAAGCTGGTGGAATTACAGTCTGGAATGGGGACATACATCGTATCTCATTTGCTGATTTCGGGTTTACCCGTCCGGCACTCCATGTCGAACGAGATGAGTTTGATGAACTGCTACTGCGTCATGCTCAATCTTGTGAAGCGCAAGTGTTTGAGACGGTGGTTGTAAGACAAATCAACCTGCATTCCGAATTTTCTTCTGTTGAATATCTGGATAAACGCAATGCTCACTCGCCAATAAAAGCCAGTATCCGCTGTCGCTATCTTATCGATGCCAGTGGCTACCATACAGTGTTGGGAAATCAGTTAAACAACAAGCGCCAAATTGATAACCATCGTCGATTTATGTCTTTGTGGGGATATTTCAAAAATGCCCGTTATTTTGCAGCTGACGGTAAAAGTTATGCCGCAGATCAACTTCAAGCAGTAAAACCGGTGACCTTTGTCTCATCGTTTCAAGAAGGCTGGGTCTGGCATATTCCACTTCGGCATACCACCAGTGTTGGGTTAGTACTCGATACCGATAAAGCCAAAGGCATGACATATCAGCAACGTGAGCAGTTTTTTCTATCGATCTGTGCACAAGTGCCTTACCTGAACCAATTGCTTAAACCAGAAGACTATGTAGCTGGGTCACTCTGTGCACGACCCGATTATTCATATTTTGTTACCCCTGTTTGTGGCGAAAACTACTATTGCATTGGTGACTCAGGTGGTTTTGTTGACCCTATTTTTTCACACGGCATACTGAACGCTTTCTACACGAGTGCGTTGGCTGTTGCTTCGATACAAGAGTCCTTAAAACACCAATCGCAACGTTTACGTTACGCACAGATTTGCGAAAACCGGATTCGGCAATTCTACAGTTTTTCACGTGCGCTGGCCTTGGGTGACTTTAATGAAAACGGCGTGGAATTTAAGTTGATCAGTAGTTTTATGCGTTCAGTGCCTCGACAGGAACTTGAGTTAATGCTGGCTGCATCACACATCACTCATCGAGGCAGCAATTTCCGTAAGCTGATGGAAGCAGCAGGTTTGATTGGGCAACATAATCAGGTTACAGACAGAGCACGTTTGATTAATGCGTTGATTGTTTAGGAATGAGAATTTAATAACTTCGGTAACTTATTAAATCCTCACTCCTTAGTGAACTGGAATTAAATTTCCCAAACCGACCCCAGAGGGTTAGAAACGTACATGGAATAACTTCGACAATTGGGATCGGTTTGTTGTTCGTCTTTAAGGCGCCGCAACATAGCAATATGACTGTTGCGGCAACACCGAAGAAGGATAACAAGACAAGTCAGTTAATGCCTGCTATTCACCTAAAAGATAAGAAGGAATATTTTTAAACAAAACGGTATACTTACGGAGCGATGATTTAATAACTTCTGGAAGTTTGACGTAGAATTCTATTTTTACAGGAGTGCTAATAACATAAACGCATAGCTCACTATGCGCCTATTTTTGCGCCTTGAATACAAAAAAATTTGTAACTATTCAGCTGAGTAGTTACCAAAAATTTTACGCTGATTGTCCAGGTTATTTCGTGCACGTTCCTTAGGGCCTGTCAAGAAATAACTTGATCATCTTGCTTGTCTATCCTTCCGTCTTCGGCGTTGCGAAAAGGGTTGCATACAACGAGTATGCGCTCCTTTCCGCGTCTTGAATACGAAACGATATCCGGCGCAATATGATCAAGTTATTTCTT
>JAZGEP010000006.1:0-6176 GCA_036478815.1 Methylococcales bacterium | reverse complement strand
ATTTTTTTTTTTTTATTTTTGTGGGTTTCGAACCACACCACCAATCTACATAAAAATAGAGTGTCAATGATAATTCTTGACTTTAGACGTTCTGAGTCTAGCCCGCATTTCTCACCAACATGATGAGCCCTCGCTAGGAGGCTGTCCGAGAATAGAAGCCGTAGTGAGGGAAAGCAGTTTTGAGTCCATTGTTTCGATTAAATGAGGCGAACACTTGCTGTATTGAACGAATTTAATCGGGAAAAAGGGCCAAAATACACTTTTCCACAGTAGGTTTCTATTCTTGGGCAGCCTCTTGGCTATTTGGTCTCATTAGCAGTCTATAGACAACAATTTTGAGAGAGCAAAATATTGATTATTCAATAATATATAGCAATAAGTTGCGTCATTACATCAACTCGCGGTAGAATCACACAGGATTACATGGTAGGGTCAGTCTGATATTTCTGTTGATCCGATCACTTTAAGTAGGATAATGAGGCTTTTGTCAGGAGGGAAGTTATGGATATTTCGGGATACAAACAGAGTTGGGGAGTAGCATCAGCTGTACTTGCCGCAAGCTTATTGAGCGGTTGTGCGATTGACAGCGGGGTTCCGCCTGTTGGTGCTGCGTTATCTTCTGTTGATTTGAATGCGGGTGTGAGCTCTGGTGAGCTGATTCCCAGAGCGGATTCTGTATTGTTGGTTTTAGATGGCTCATCTTCGATGGGTAGCATCTATAATGTACCAGCATTTTCAGCATCAAAATTTATGGCAGAAAAGCAGATTGCTACTTTGTTCTCAAATACAATGCCAGAAATTGGCATTGACGGTGAAGTGGCTTCGTTTGGATTTGGCGAATGTCATGGATGGAAAATGACCACTGTTAAAATGCCAATGTCGCCGTTTAGTCAATCGGCTATGTCTGATGCGATTGGAACAATTCCATGTTCAAGCGGTGGAACTCCAATGTCTACAGCGATGCTGGCAGTAGAAGATGATATTCGTAATGCCAAAGGGCGCGTTGCGATGATTATGATGAGTGATGGTTTGTCTACGGATTCCGATCCGGTTGTTTATGCTGAAGCCTTGAAAGCCGAGTTCGGCGATAAGCTCTGTATTCACACTATCTGGATTGGTAATAATTCAGCGGGTCAGGCAGTGATGAGTGCAATTGCTAACGCCAGTGGATGTGGTGTTGCTGTTTCTGGTGATCAGGTTGCAGATGCCGGTGGAATGTCTGGATTCATTGCAGACGCGATCTTTGAAAAAGGCCATCCGGTGATTGATTCTGATGGTGATGGTGTTCCTGATTCGAGTGATAAATGTCCTGGTACACCAAGAGGTGTTGCAGTTGACGCTGATGGATGTCCGCTAGACACCGATGGTGATGGTGTTCCAGATTACAAGGATCGATGTCCAAATACACCAAAAGGTGCCAAGGTTAACTCGCAGGGCTGCTGGAGTGTAGGGCATGTTAATTTCGATTTTGATAGTGCTGATATTAGTGCAAATGCTTATCCAGAGTTGAATAACATTGTGGGCATCCTCAGGGCTAATCCGAATATGCAGATTACTCTGGAAGGACATACCGATAGTGTAGGTCCAGAGAGCTATAATCTTGGATTGTCAGAGCGTCGCGCTAAATCTGTGATGAACTATCTGGTTCGTAAAGGTACTGTTGCTGATCGCTTGAGTTCTGCTGGTTTCGGCGAAGCTCGTCCAATAGAGGATAACAAATCAGAATCAGGACGCGCAGCAAATCGGCGGGTCGATCTGAATATAACCAGTCGATAACATCGATTGAGGGGATTAAAAAGGGAAGCTTGATGCTTCCCTTTTTTTTGGTCTGTCGATTGACTTGTAGGTAGCAGGATTTAGATAATTAGAGATAGCTGGTGGTAACCTGAAAAATCCTATAAAATGATGGGTTGATTATTCTTAGGCAAATCGAAATAAATAGCATACCCATATTGTGCTGGCCATTTGGTTATCAAAAACTGTCTGTATTCAAGGCGCATAGCTGACTATGTGACCGAAGTAGCAACGCCGAAGACAGATAAAAAGACAAGCTAGGAGGCTGTCCGAGAATAGAAGCCGTCGCGAGGGAAAGCGGTTTTGAGTCCATTGTTTCGATTAAATGAGGCGAATACTGGTTGTATTGAACGAATTTAATCGGAACAATGGGCCAAAATCTGCTTTTCCGCAGCAGGCTTCTATCCTCGGACAGTCTCCTAGATGGGTAGTTGTTTTTTTTTCGAGTTGCCCTATGACAGCTCACTTATTTCAGGAGGTCTACATGGCTGTTGAGCGCACCCTTTCTATTATCAAGCCAGATGCAGTTGCTAAAAATGTGATTGGTGAAATTTATAGTCGTTTCGAAAAAGCCGGTTTAAAAGTAATTGCCGCTAAAATGATGCATTTATCACGAGCGCAGGCTGAAGCATTTTATGCAGTGCATAAAGAACGCCCGTTTTTTAATGATCTGGTTGAGTTTATGATGTCAGGTCCGGTGATTGCACAAGCATTAGAAGGTGAAAATGCGATTGCCTTACACCGCCAATTAATGGGTGCGACCAATCCTGCCGAAGCAGATGCAGGAACTATTCGTGCTGATTTTGCCGAGAGTATTGATGAAAACGCTGTGCATGGCTCTGATGCAGTGGATACAGCACGTCAGGAAATCAGCTTTTTCTTTGCCGACTATGAAATCTGTGCCCGATCACGTTGAAATGATCCCCCAGTCTGATTGTCAGCCTGTCAACCTGCTTGGCCTTGATCGTGAGGCCATGCAAGACTTTTTTGTCGATCTCGGCGAAAAGCCATTTCGTGCCAGTCAGCTATTGCAATGGATTCACCAACGCAGTACCACTGACTTTGACAGCATGACTAATCTGAGCAAGGTATTGCGCGGGAAACTTGCCAGGTTAACCGAAATTCGTTTTCCTGAAGTTGTTACCGAACAGATATCTGCAGATGGCACACGTAAATGGGTGTTGCAATTATCTTGCGGAAACCGGGTTGAAACTGTTTTTATTCCAGAAGAAGGGCGAAATACCTTATGTGTGTCGTCACAGGTCGGTTGTGCATTGAATTGTTCGTTTTGTTCGACTGCACGACAAGGTTTTAACCGTAATCTCGATACAGCAGAAATTATTGGTCAATTGTGGCTTGCCCAGCAGATGATTGGCGACGATCAACGCATTTCTAATGTGGTGATGATGGGCATGGGCGAACCGTTGCTGAATTTTGATCATGTGGTCAGAGCGATGAATTTGATGCGTGATGATTTCACTTTTGGTTTGTCGAAACGTCGAGTCACACTCAGTACTGCTGGTGTGGTGCCTGGTATTGATCGTTTGGGCGAGGTCTGTGATGTGGCGTTAGCAGTGTCATTACATGCATCCAACAATACAGTGCGTGATGAGTTGGTACCGATTAATCGCAAATATCCGATTGAACAATTACTCGATGCCTGTGTTCGCTATATTGGCGATCAGAAGCGCCGCAAAGTGACCTTTGAATATGTAATGCTGGACGGCATTAATGATTCGGTGAATGACGCCAAACAACTCGCTAATATACTGCAAGGTATTCCTTCCAAAGTAAATCTGATTCCGTTTAATGCGTTTCCAGGAGCTCCTTACCAATGTTCCAGCCGTAATGCGATTATGCGCTTTCAAGATCAATTACATCAACGTGGCATTATCACTATGACCCGTAAAACCAGAGGTGATGATATTGATGCTGCCTGTGGTCAACTGGTTGGTAAAGTGAGTGATCGTACGCGTCGATCACTTCGAATGGCCAGAGAGGCATGATGCGCATTATCAAAATACTCAGTTGTCTAGGGCTTTTATTCGTGCTGATCAGTTGCTCAAGCAATACGACAACAAAAGCTGGAAAGCCAGATCCAGCAAAAGAAGCGACCAGAAAGTCGAATGTGTTAATTAATTTAGGCTTGGCTTATGTGAAGCGAGGGCAAAACCAGGTGGCATTGGATCAATTTAACAAAGCTTTGGAGATTGACCCTAACAGTCACGATGCCCATACAGCGCTCGCTAACCTTTATGAAAGTATTGCACGATCAGATATTGCACAACAGCATTATAAAAAAGCTGTAGAGCTGGCGCCTGATAACCCGTCAACGCTGAATAATTATGGAAAATATCTTTGCAATAAAGGAAGTTATCAAGAGGCTGAAAGTTATTTCAGTAAGGCTGCTAACACACCATTGTATGCCAGAGCCTGGATACCACTGACCAATGCAGGGCAGTGCATGCAAAGAGCGACTCAATTAGACAAAGCAGAGCAGAATTTCCGCGCCGCATTGAAAGCAAATCCGACTTTTGCGCCAGCATTGATAGCAATGGCGCAACTCAGTTATCAGCAACAAAAATATAGGACTGCACGTGCCTTTTTACAACGCTACGAATCTGTTAATCAATTGAATGCTGAGCAACTTCTGTTGGCAGTCAATATAGAGCAAGCGCTTGGTGATCACGAAACTGCCAGGAATTATGCACAGCAGTTACATGAGCAATTTCCAGCGGCACCACAGCCTGGGCAATTGAAAGCGCCCTCGGATCTGGGTAATCACTAAACCAATGGCTGAGAAAATTCAAGCCGTGCGCGGCATGCACGATATTTTGCCCAATGAGGTTTTTCGTTGGCAATATCTGGAGACTACGCTCAATCATTTGTTAGCTGGCTATGGGTATCAAGAGTTACGTCTGCCAGTTGTTGAAAAAACAGAGTTATTCAAGCGCTCTATTGGTGAAGTGACTGATATTGTCGAAAAGGAGATGTATACCTTTGATGACAGAAATGGTGTTTCACTAACCTTGCGTCCAGAAGGAACTGCAGGTTGTCTGCGTGCTTGTCTGGAGCATGGCTTGTTACACAATCAACAACAACGACTCTGGTATAGCGGACCGATGTTTCGTCATGAGCGACCTCAAAAAGGGCGTTATCGACAGTTTTACCAAGTGGGTGTCGAAACCTACGGCATGGCTGGCCCAGATATCGATGTTGAGTTGATAGCGCTCAGTCATCGATTATGGCAACAGCTTGGAGTGCGTGATGGTGTTCAGTTAGAATTGAATACGCTGGGATCGGCGCAGGAACGCTCACGCTATCGTGACAAGCTGCTGGACTATTTTCAAGCACACAAAGATCAACTGGATAACGACAGTTTAGACCGGCTGGAGCGTAATCCATTGAGGATACTGGACAGCAAAAATCCAGATTTAAAAGCAGTAATTGCATCTGCCCCAGCATTTTCTGAATGTCTTGAGGCTGAATCTCGTGACCATTTTCAACAGATTACAGTGGCACTGGATCAGTTGGCAATTGAATATGTACTCAATCCGCGATTAGTCCGTGGTTTGGATTATTATTGCAATACAGTCTTCGAATGGACCACAACGCATCTTGGTGCCCAAGGCACCATTTGCGCAGGTGGACGATATGATGGGCTGGTCACTCAGCTGGGTGGGCGTGAAATTCCTGCAGTGGGCTTTGCAATGGGGTTAGAGCGGATTATTTTGTTGATGGAAGCAATTGCGCCAGAAAAAGCACAACCAAACAAACCGCATCTCTATGTGGTACGTTTTGGTGAACAAGGTGAACAACACGGATTGCAGTTGTCAGAACGGCTAAGAAACACATTTCCAGCATTGCGACTAACAATGAACTGTGGAGCTGGTAGCGCTAAAAGCCAGTTCAAACGCGCTGATAACAGTGGAGCAGCCTATGCCTTGATTGTTGGCGATGATGAAGTGGAAAAAAACCAATACGGTTTCAAAGCATTGCGAGATGATTTGCCGCAGGTTAATTTATCCGAGCAAGCATTGATTGAGCAGTTGCAACAGAATTTAAGTTTCTAAATAAATCAGTACTTGCGTAAAATTGTTACATTAATGATGCTCAGGTACTTAGGAAGGTGCATGAAATAACTTCAATAACTGACTTGTCTTGTTGTCCGTATTCGGCGTTGTCGCAACAGTCTCCTAGAGCTAAGTTTCGGCGCCTTGAAAACAAACAACAATTCTGTGTCAGTTGTCGAAGTTAGGAACGTGCATGGAATAACTTGAACAATTGACGTAGGCCATTGTTGTCAAATTACTGTTCATATTCAAGGCGCGAAAACAGGCGCATAGTGAGCGATGTAACTGTTTTCGCAACACCGAAGATGA
>JAZGEP010000005.1:0-2064 GCA_036478815.1 Methylococcales bacterium | reverse complement strand
ATGGATAAATTCCAAAGCGAAGGAATTAACGTTTTAGTTGAACACACTGCAAAACAATTTGTTGTCGACAATGGTGAAAAAATATTGCTTGCTGAGCATCATGGTAAAACAGTGCGCATTGGCTTTGATCAGGTTTTATTGGCAATTGGTCGTGCAGCAAATGTTTCAGGTTATGGCGTTGAAGAACTGGGTATTGAATTATCACCACGGAAGACACTAGAAGTGAATCCATTCCTGGAAACCAATTATCCGAATATTTATGCCTGCGGTGATGTCGCGGGGCCTTATCAATTTACCCATGTCGCAGCGCATCAAGCCTGGTATGCAGCAGTCAATGCCCTATTTGGTAATTTCAAAAAATTTAAGGTTGATTATTCGGTGATTCCCTGGGCAACATTTACTGATCCGGAAGTTGCGCGGGTCGGACTCAATGAACAAGATGCAAAACAACAAGGAATTGCTTATGAAGTCAGCACCTATGGTATCGAAGACTTAGACCGCGCCATTGCCGACAGCAAAGCACATGGGTTTGTTAAAGTGCTCACCAAACCTGGTAAAGATAAAATCCTCGGTGTTACCATTGTCGGTGCCCATGCTGGCGACCTGATTGCTGAATTTGTATTAGCAATGAAACATGGGTTGGGTTTAAATAAAATACTTGGCACCATCCATATTTATCCAACCATGAGCGAAGCCAATAAATATGTCGCTGGAGTCTGGAAGCACAATCATGCGCCAGAAAAACTGTTACAGTGGGTTGGTCGTTATCACGCATGGCGTAGAAAATAAACATGATCGATTGTTTACCTTATCTAGAAAATACGGACTTTCCGGCAATCAAGCGAAACGCTCTGGAAATTCTGCAACTCAATCTCGGCTATTTATGTAACCTGAGTTGCACGCACTGTCATGTCAACGCCGGGCCCAACCGCACGGAATTAATGGACATGCAAACCATGAATGACGTGCTGGTTTTTATCGATAACAACCCAGGTATTCACACACTGGATTTAACCGGTGGCGCACCGGAAATGAATCCTCATTTCCGTTATCTGGTTAAACAAGCGCTGGATAGAGGTTTGAAAGTGATTGATCGCTGCAACCTGGTGATCTTGCTAGAACCAGGATATGAAGACTTGGCTCAATTCCTGGCTGACAATCAGGTTGAAATCGTCGCATCCTTACCTTGTTACCTGGAAGATAATGTCGATAAACAACGTGGAAAAGGTACTTTTAATACCAGTATCAAAGCATTACAGCACTTAAATCAGCTTGGCTACAGTCAGGAAAATCCACAATTAATCCTGAATCTGGTTTTCAACCCACAAGACGCAACCCTGCCACCTGATCAGCAAACCCTGGAACAATCTTATAAACACTATTTACTAGAAGATCACGGTATCGTATTCAACAAGTTGTTCGCCATGAGCAACTTACCTGTGCAACGCTTTGGCAGTCAGTTGATCAGTAAAGGGCAATTTAATGATTACATACAACTACTAAAAGATAATTTTCAAGCGCAGAATCTAACTCAGGTGATGTGTAAAAACACCTTGAGTGTTGATTGGCAGGGTTACGTCTACGATTGTGATTTTAATCAAATGCTGCACTTGCCGTTAGCCGGGGAAAAAACCCACCTCAAAAACGTTACGGAAGTAAATGGCGACCCCATTACCACTTTACAACATTGCTATGGTTGCACCGCCGGACAAGGCAGCAGTTGTGGTGGAGCTATTAATTGAGGAGCGTGCATGGAATAACTTGAACAATAATGGCGCAGGATGTTTGTTGCTGACGAAACCATCTCAAGAGGCGCATAGTTGGTCTACGCAACGATTGAGATGGTTTCGACAGGAGCAAAAAAAACCAGCCAGAATGTTCAAGTTATTTCATGCACGTTTCTAAGTTAAACCTGTTAGAAAACACCGATTATTCTTGCTAGGAGGCTGTCCGAGAATAGAGAGCCTACTGCGGAAAAGCGGATTTTGGCCCATTTTTCCGATTAAATTCGTTCAATACAACAAGTATTCGCCTCATTTAATCGAAAAAATGCACTCAAAACCA
>JAZGEP010000004.1:0-27224 GCA_036478815.1 Methylococcales bacterium | reverse complement strand
ACAAGATAACGCGGTGATGCAGACATGTGTAGCCTGGTGATTTGGACTGGCGCAGCCTGAAATGCATTGCGGGTTAAAACCACGGCTGTTGTAGTACCGGACGCCATTTCTATAATAACAAGATCATCTCTTTCGGTTTGGCGTATTCCGGCATTGGCAGAGCCTAGTTTAATTCCTGCGATTACATGTAGTTGCAATAGACAATCTCCATTTGTTTATTGGCATTAGCATAGATTTGCTTTTGAATGTAACTACTCAGCGTAATCTGAACTGCTCAGCTTGCCCTCTATTTTGTCCAAGAGCAAGGCGAAAGCGCGGAGTTTATAGGTATAAATGAGCACTTTCAACGCGGCTATTGGACAAAATAGGGGGCAAGCTGAGCAAGTTACTTTTGGGTTAGCTTAATTTCCCGTGACACTGCTTGTATTTTTTACCAGAGCCACAAGGACATGGGCTGTTTCTACCAACTTTCTTGCCTTCACGCACATAAGGACGTTGTTCTTCTGGAGATGATGGCTCAGCTTGTTCATCTGGTTGTTCCAATGCTGATGCTGCCTCAGCATGTTGAAACTCAAGTTCTGTTGCGTCGGTGCGGCGCTCTTCTTCCATAGCGACTACGTCTTCATCAGCTTTCACCTGAACTTTTGAAACGATGCTGATAACTTCCTGTTTGATGTTTTCCAACATCGATTGGAACATGGCAAAGGCTTCGCGTTTAAACTCCTGTTTGGGGTCTTTTTGTGCGTAACCTCTTAGGTTAATGCCTTGGCGCAAATGATCCATTGCCGCCAGATGTTCCTTCCAGGCGTTATCCAGCACTTGTAACATTGCAACTTTTTCAAAGTGACGGATCACGTCTGAACCTGCTTGCTGTTCTTTTTCAGTATATTCGTCTTTTGCCTGTTTTAGTATGTGTTTATACAAGCCATCGCTATCAACAGAATCATCATTATCAAGAATAGATTGTGCTGAAACATGGAGTCCCATGTTTGCCTCAAAGGCATCATCCAGTGCTTTGATATCCCATTGCTCTTCCATGCTTTGAAGTGGAACATGAGCCTCAAACAGTTCTTTGACGACATCTTGCTGAATAGCCCGAATTGTGTTGCTAATGTCTTCTGAAGCCATTAGCTCGTCACGCTGTTCATAAACTACGCGCCGTTGGTCGTTTGCAACGTTATCGTATTCCAAGAGTTGTTTACGAATATCGAAATTACGTCCTTCTACTTTTCGCTGTGCATTTTCGATGGCGCGGGTCACCCATGGGTGTTCGATGGCCTCACCTTCTTCCATGCCGAGTTTTTGCATCATGACAGCGACACGTTCGGATGCAAAAATCCGCATTAAATCATCTTCAAGCGACAGATAGAAACGTGAAGATCCCGGGTCACCCTGACGTCCTGAGCGTCCTCGTAACTGATTATCAATACGTCTGGATTCATGGCGTTCAGATCCAATTACATGCAAGCCGCCCAATTCGATAACCTTGTTATGGCGTTGCTGCCATTGTTGACGTATCGTTTCAATTTGCTGTTCGTTTACATCGTCACCCAGTGCCGCAATTTCTTTTTCCAGATTACCGCCGAGAACGATATCAGTACCACGACCTGCCATACTGGTGGATATGGTGACTGCGCCGGGAACCCCAGCTTGTTCAATAATATGCGCTTCTCGTTCATGCTGCTTGGCGTTAAGAATCTCATGTTGAATCTTTGACTGTTGTAATACAGATGAGAGATATTCCGAGTCTTCGATTGAAGCAGTGCCGACCAGTACCGGCTGACCACGTGTCAGACATTCCTTGATGTCGTCTCTGACAGCCTCGTATTTGTCTTTTTTATCGATAAAAATCAGATCACCATGATCAGCTCTAATCATTGGTTTATGGGTCGGAGTTACGATTACTTCAAGCCCATAGATTTGCTGTAACTCAAATGCTTCGGTATCAGCAGTTCCCGTCATTCCAGATAATTTGTTATAAATTCGGAAATAATTTTGAAAGGTGATTGATGCCAGCGTCTGGTTATCATTCTGAATTGGCACACCTTCTTTCGCTTCAATCGCTTGATGCAACCCTTCCGACCAGCGTCGACCCTGCATGACTCTGCCGGTAAATTCATCGACAATCACCACTTCGTTGTTACGCACGATATATTCAATATCTTTTTTGAAAACCACATGCGCACGTAATGCTGCTTTTACATAGTGCATTAACGAAATGTTGTTTGGAGAGTACAGGCTTTCTCCTTCTGCCAGCAATTGATGTTCTACCAAAAGTGTTTCGAGGTTTTCGTGACCTTCATCAGTAAAATAAGCCTGTTTTGCTTCTTCATCGAGGATAAAGTCGCCAGGGATCACTTCACCTTCTGCTTCGCCATCTTCCTGCTTTTTCAGTAGCGGAACAAGTTTGTTGAGATGCTCGTAAAGATCAGTCTGGTCATCAGTTGGGCCAGAGATAATTAATGGGGTTCGTGCTTCATCAATGAGAATTGAGTCAACCTCATCGATGATGGCATAGTACAAACTGCGCTGGACTTTTTGATCCAGGCTAAACGCCATATTGTCACGCAAGTAATCGAAACCAAATTCATTGTTGGTTCCATAGGTGATATCAGCAGCATATGACTCTTTACGTTGTTCATGATTCAGTTCACTGACAATAACGCCAGTGCTAAGCCCCAGGAAAGAATAGATCTGCCCCATCCACTCAGAGTCACGTTTTGCCAGATAGTCATTGACTGTAACGACGTGTACACCTTCTCCTGTCAAAGCATTCAGATAAGCAGGCAAAGTGGCAACTAGCGTTTTACCTTCCCCGGTTCTCATTTCAGCAATTTTGCCGTCGTGCAAAGCCACACCACCAACTAACTGTACATCAAAATGACGCATGCCCAATGTACGTTTTGCCGCTTCTCTGACCACAGCAAAAGCTTCCGGTAACAGATTATCAACAGTCTCGTTGGTTTTAAGCCGTTGTTTGAATTCCTCAGTTTTGGCTTTTAATTCGTCGTCTGTCAGCTTTTCAAATGCTGGTTCCAGCGAACTGATTTTCTGTGCTATTTTCAGCTTTTTTTTGATATACCGATCATTTCGGCTACCAAATACAGCTTTTCCCACCTTCCCTAGCATTAATGTTTGTCCGTATCAATAGTTAGAAATTAGAATATTATAACAACAGTAGTCAGTGTCAGGTTGTTAATGGATTCATGTTTTCTGGTTAAAAAAAGTCGCAACCCACATGCGACTGTGTTCTAATCAGACAATCGTTTTATAAGTACCTGATCATAATTAATTTAACAATTTTGCGCAGGATTTTTTTTCAGCTTCAAGGCGCAGAAATAGGCGCATAGTGAGCTATGCAACTATTTATGCAACGCCGAAGATGAGAAAAAAGACAAGCAAAATGTTAAATTAATTATGATCAGGTACTTATTGTCTGAGAGAAATGCAAATGCTCACAGCAGAATTATAGCCTGTCGTAGTGATGTCCGCAGGTTTAGTATAGACATGGTTTGTCAGCATAGAAGCTTAGGAATGAAAATTCAATAACTTTATCATCCTGACTCGTTCTTTTCCTCACGCATAAACGATCTCAATCGTCGTGTAGAATAACCAGGTCAAACTTATTCAACGCGGCTATTGGAAAATAGGTCGCCACATTATTACTAGAAATTACGCATTGCTGTATTAGTAGTCTTTCAATGTGATATTAACGGATTTTGGAGTTGAAAAGTGGTTAGCTGCTAAGCGCACGAGAGCAGGATCAGCAGGCTAATCCAAACGAGTGCGACAACGCAAATGACCATTTATCGGCTTTCTATACTCGGCATATCATATTGAAAGACTACTAGTATTCTACAGAGAGGAGAGCGGATTCAATTATGGTTATGAAAAAAAAGATTCCTTCTGTGACACAGGTTATGCGAGGAAAACATTCTGGGCTTTCCAGTCTCCAGCAACGATTAAAAAATCACGCTGATTTGTTGACACTAGCAAAACAATGCTTGCCTCTCTCGTTGGCGAAACACTGCACTGGATGTTGCTATAAACAATCCACGTTGATTCTTTATAGCAGATCAACTGTCTGGCTTTCTCAGCTGCGGTTTTATAAGACTGTGCTGCTTGAGACTATGCAGGAAGAAGCGCCGCAGTTCGCTATAACAGAGGTGCTTTTTCGTGTGTTGGTCACTCCAGATGGGTTGGCTGCTGAGCAGCCTGTCAATCAGCCTAACAGACCTTCTCGTCAAGCAATTGATGAGATCGCGAATAGCGCCAGTTATGTTGCTGATGAACAATTACGTCTCAGTCTTGAAAAGCTTGCGCAAACATTACACAACCGGAATCAATAAAACAGTATCAGGTTTCCGTGCAATCAGTTACTAAGGAACGAGGATTTAATAATATACGAATTTTGACTTGTCTTTTTGTCCGTCTTCCGCGTTGTAGAAACAGTTGTGTAGCTTGCTATGCGCCTATTTCTACGCCTTGAAGACGAACAAAAATCCTGCGTCAAACTTTCGTATATTATTAAATCCTCGTTCCTAAGTTACGCTAACTGGCTATCCCGCAGCACGAACTCCTTCCTGATAGAGTTTGTCAGGACTAAGAATTCCTTCCGAAGAGACAATGTCCCACGCTTGAGGCATACTTAATAATTTCATCAGCAACTGATTGTTTAAGCTGTGCCCTGATTTATACGCTTTAAATTCACCAATCAGGCTATGTCCCAATAAGTATAAATCACCAATAGCATCTAGTATTTTATGTTTTACAAACTCATCAACATAGCGTAGACCGTCTTCATTAAGGACACGGTGCTTATCAACAACGATGGCATTATCAAAGCTGCCGCCCAATGCGAGATTTTGCCGCTTGAGCTGTTCTAGCTCATGAATAAATCCGAATGTGCGCGCACGACTGATCTCTTTAACAAATGTAATCGGTGATACTTCGATGCTGGCGGTGCTGGCGTCATCGTGAAATGCAGGGTGATCAAAATCGATAGTAAAGCTGACTTTGTATCCATCAAACGGCTCCAGACATGCCCACTTGTCACCATCCCTAACGATAATTTTACGTTTGATACGAAGATAGGTTTTCAGTGCGCTCTGTTGCTGAATGCCAGCAGATTGCAGTAAAAATACAAACGGTCCTGAACTACCATCCATGATCGGTATTTCTGATGAGCTGATATCAACAATCGCGTTATCAATGCCAAGACCAGAGAAAGCAGCCAGCAAATGTTCGACTGTTGAAACCCGTACTTTGCCATTCATCAGTGTCGTTGATAATGTGGTATCACCAACGTTATCAGGTTTGGCGGCGATTTCAACGGGCGTATCCAGATCAACCCGCCGAAATCTGATTCCAGAATCAGGTGGTGCCGGGCGAAATGTCATTTGTACATTTTCGCCTGAGTGTAATCCCACACCGGTTGCGCGTATTGTATTTTTTAATGTTTTTTGTCTGATCATTGGTTTTGCTCAAATTGCCTTTGGTTAAGTTGTACATTGAAAACAATGTAATAATGGCAACATCAGTTTGTGATAGCTTCTTTATCATGAAAACGCTGAAAAATTATAGATCAATTTATTCAGCGTTTCCTATTTGCCAACTACCAATACACACCAGATTGCTAACTACACCAAATACATCTAATGACATAGTAAGTACCTGATCATAATTAATTTAACATTTTGCTTGTCTTTTTTCTCATCTTCGGCGTTGCATAAATAGTTACATAGCTCACTATGCGCCTATTTCTGCGTCTTGAAGCTGAAAAAAAATCCTGCGCAAAATTGTTAAATTAATTATGATCAGGTACTTAGAGTCTCAGTCTGCCTGTTGTCTTAAAAATGCAGGGATATCAAGCATCTCAAGATCCAGTTCATTCGGTATTTCTCTCTGGCGTTTACTGGTTTTTTCTGGTTTATTGCGCAACACGGTTGGTCGCTCCAGCGCGCCATAATCGACGGCACCATCATTTTTACGGTGAATAACCTGTAAATTTGGTTCTCCTGCAGCGGCTCCATCGCGTTCTAATCCGGTTGCCACCACTGTGACACGCACTTCTCCCGAGAGTTCAGGATTAATTGCAGTTCCGATGATCACTGTTGCATCATCCGAGGCAAAGCCGCGTACCATATCACCGACATCATTGAATTCACCAATGCTTAAATCACCTGAGCTGGTTACATTGACTAACACTCCGTAAGCTCCCTTGACATCAATATCGTCAAGTAATGGACTGCCTACCGCTTTTTCAGCCGCTTCACGAGCACGGTGATCTCCAGAAGCACTGCCAGTTCCCATCATTGCCCGGCCCATTTCACCCATCACTGCTTTAACGTCTGCAAAATCAACATTGATCAAGCCTGGATTAGTAATCAGATCAGCAATTCCCTGTACCGATCCCAATAAAACATCGTTGGCTGCATTAAAGGCTTTAATTAAAGACACATCACGCCCCAGAACAGGTAATAATTTCTCATTGGGAATGGTAATCACTGAATCTGCATATTGACTCAATAATTTGATGCCTTCATCACCAATTCCCTGGCGTTTTTTGCCTTCAAATGAAAATGGACGCGTAACAATTGCTACGGTTAGAATCCCCATTTCTTTTGCAATTTCTGCAATCACAGGGGTTGCTCCGGTTCCGGTTCCGCCACCCATGCCACTGGTCAGGAACACCATATCAGTTCCTTCCAGAATTTCCTCAATATGACTTCTGTCTTCCAGTGCGGCTTCACGACCGACTTCTGGATCAGCACCTGCACCCAGACCTTTGGTTAATTCTCCACCCAGTTGTAAAACAGTTTTTGCATTGGTGTTTTTCAGTGCCTGGGCATCTGTATTGACGCAAATAAAATCCACATCGACCATCCCATTATCAATCATATGATTGATCGCATTTCCACCACCACCACCGATTCCAACAACTTTGATTACTGCATTATTAGATGCATATGGATCAACTACTTCAAATGACATTTTATTCTCCTGAATATTACCTAAATTAAAATTATAATGTCCGGCAACAACTAATTAATGCCGGTGTAATGACACGTTGTTTTGGCTACTACCTTAAAAATTCCCCTGAAACCAACTCTTCATTTTTGCCCAAATACCTTCTTCTGAACTATTGACACTGGTGAGTGCCGCATTTCTTGAACTAGGATCCCGGTTTTTATCACCGTAAATCACCATTCCAACACCTGTAGCGTAAATAGGATTGCGCACCACATCGACTAGCCCACTGACAAACTGTGGAATACCAATACGCACCGGCATATGAAATATTTCTTCTGCTAATTCAACGAGACCGGGTATTTTCGAACTGCCCCCGGTAAAGACAAGACCTGCAGCAACCAAATCTTCAAATCCTGCGCGTCTGAGCTCTGCTTGAACCAGCAAAATCAATTCTTCATAACGTGGTTCAATGATTTCTGCCAACGCTTGCCGGGAGATTTGTCGGGGTGCTCGATCACCAATACTGGGAACTTCGAGGGTTTCTTCCAGTTTGGCAAGTTGTGCTAATGCACACGCATATTTCTTTTTAATTTCTTCTGCGTTTTGACTTGGCGTCCTTAATGCCACAGCAATATCATTGGTCACCTGATCGCCTGCAATTGGTATGACTGCTGTATGGCGAATCGAGCCATGGGTAAACACTGCGATATCAGTTGTGCCACCACCAATATCAACCAGACAGATCCCCAGTTCTTTTTCATCATCAGTCAGTACTGACATTGATGATGCCAATTGTTCAAGTACAATATCTTCAACCTGCAATCCACATCGTTCAATACATTTCACAATATTTTGTGCTGCACTCACTCCACCGGTGACGATATGCACTTTGGCCTCGAGACGAATTCCAGACATGCCAACCGGCTCTTTAATGCCTTCTTGTCCGTCAATCACAAATTCTTGAGGCAACACATGCAGGATTTTTTGATCTGCAGGAACGGCAACAGCTCTGGCAGAATCGATCACTCGATCAACATCACTCTGGCTGACTTCCTTATTACTAATGGCGACGATTCCATGCGAATTCAGGCTGTGAATATGACTGCCTGCAATTCCGACAAAAACCGAGCTGATATCGCATCCTGCCATTAATTCTGCTTCCTGGACGGCGCGTTGAATGGAGTTGACTGTGGATTCCAAATTCACCACCACCCCTTTTTTTAGTCCTCGAGATGGGCTTTGTCCAAGCCCAACGATTTCAACATCGCCATCCAGATTGACTTCACCGACAATAGCGGCCACTTTGGATGTTCCAATATCCAGCCCGACGATTATATTTTTTTCGTTCTTCTTAGCCATCTTTTCCTCATATTGCTTAACGCTTTTGTGCTGTTTATTTCAAGTATTTTAATGCTCAATGATTCATCGTCAATATCACTATTGATCGATAAGGAATGGAACACAATAACTTCAACATTCTGGCTTGCCTTTTTTGCTCGTCTTCTTTGTTGTGGCAACAGTTACATAGCTCACTATGCGCCTGTTGCCACGCCTTGAAGGCAAACAAAAATACTGCGCCATAATGCCCAACTTATTGTGTTCCATTCCTAAACCCTAGTGCAAAACCGTTTTCATAGCGTAAGTCAATCGACTGCAATTGGCTAAGACGCTGATGATCAATGCTGGGTAATACAGCAATAAATCGTTTAAAAATTGTCAATGGGTTGATGCGACCAACCTCAATATGGATATCCTGACTCAGATCCAGAGCCCATACACCATGTTGATTGACATGAAATTGTTGTAATTCATAGCCATTTTGGACAAGCAAATATTCCATTTCACGATACGCTCGAAACAATTCAGGTGTATATGTATGATTAATATCAAGCAGTGGTAGATTGGAAAATTGCTGCGTAGAAGCAGGCGTAAACGCGACGCCATCAACAGAGATTAGTTTATCATTTCCCAGCCGTAAATATGCTGTCTTCTCAGTGACATATACGCGCAGATGATCTGGCCATACACGTTCAATTTTCACAGACTTGATCCAGGCTAATTGCTTGAGTGCTGTTTGAAGCTGTGGTAAATCAATCGCCAGAAAACCAACGGCTGCAGCTTTGCCGATTATATTTTCCAGTCGTTGTGGATTTGTGTATTGAAATTTGCCTTGTAATGAAATCTCTTGCACAGGCATCAAGCTTGAAGATGATCTTGCGATCATCATGATGCCAATCAAAACCAACAACCCAACAATCACAATCGTAATTGTTTTTAATCCTTCTGGCTTATCTTGTTCAATATGTGAAGTACGCCGTGCAACCATTAGTTTGCCATTCCTTGTTGAGCGTTTTCCATGCTGGTTTCCAAAATCTGCCAAACCAGTTGCTTAAAATCCATACCCATTGCTTTTGCCGCCATCGGCACCAGACTGTGATCTGTCATGCCGGGTACTGTATTGATTTCAATTAACCAGGGTTGTTTGGCATCATCGACAAACAAGTCAACCCGGCTCCATCCAGTCGCATCGACAATTTGACTGGCATTCAGCGCCAATTGTTGCAATTGAGTTTCCTGTTCTTCAGCTAATCCGCTTGGGCAATGATATTGTGTGGTGTTGGCATGATATTTTGCCTGGTAATCATAAAAGTCATTTGGCGTTTGCAGGCGAATCAAAGGTAATGCTTGATTCTCAATAATACCGACAGTATATTCATTGCCAGTAATCCATTGTTCCGCCATCACCTCATCGTCAAACTCACGGGCTTGTTGCCATGCATCCGTTAGTTGTTGCGTTGAAGTCGCTTTGTTCATGCCAATGCTGGAACCTTCTCGAACCGGCTTGACAATAACCGGAAATCCTAGTTGATTAACAACTCGTTCAATATCCTCGTGAGTTTTCAGCGTAATGCAAGCAGGCGTTGGTAATTGACTGGCCTGCCAGCATAATTTGGTTTTCAGCTTGTCCATGCATAATGCCGAACCCAGCACACCACTACCTGTATACGGTAATCCCATTGATTCCAGTACACCTTGTAAAACTCCGTCTTCGCCTCCGCGCCCATGCACTATGTTGAATACACGATCGTATTGCTCGGTTAACAATGCACTGATTGGGTCAATGCCAATATCGACAGCGACAGCATTCACACCTTGCTCAACCAATGCGCTAAGAACAGCATTGCCACTGTTTAGCGAAATCTCACGCTCAGCAGATGCTCCGCCCATTGCAACAGCAACACGACCGAATTCTGCGGCATTTTTGATTGTGCGCTGATGTGTCACTGATTCGGACTCAATGGTTCACCAACAATGCGCACTTCAGTCTCAAGCCGTATACTGTGTTCGCGCTCTACTCTGTCTTGTATGAGATTAATCAATAACTCAATGTCCTCTGCACTCGCACTACCTGTATTTTCAATAAAATTAGCGTGTTTTTCAGACACTCGGGCTTGACCAATCTGGTGTCCTTTCAAACCACATCGCTCAATTAATTGTGCTGCGAACCCAGCTTCTGGGTTTTTGAAGACAGAACCGCAAGTAGGTATGTTAATTGGTTGGCTGAGACGTCTACGTTCCAGTAATTCCTGCATAATTGTATAATCATCATAACCTGTTGCAGAAAACGCTAATCTTGTTGCAACAAAACACTGTCCTTGAGGAACTTCCGCTTTGCGATAACCGACCTGGATGGACGATGACTGCAGCCATTGACGATGACCTTGACGATCCATTAATTCCACTTCACTGACCAACTGCCAGGTTTCGCCACCAAATGCCCCTGCATTCATGGTCAAGGCGCCACCAATTGTTCCAGGAATACCGACCAGAAAGCTGGCACCGGATAAACCATTTTTCTGACAGAAGCGAGCAACTTGTGGGCATCCAACGCCAGCTTCAACATAGAGACGACCATCTGTTTCCAGTCTGATTTGGTCTAAGGAACGACGCAAGTGAATTACTGTGCCAGATATTCCACCATCACGGATTAACAGGTTACTGCCACCACCTAACCAGAAAACTGGTTGATGACTATCAAGCTGGCTAATAAATACTGACAAATCATTGATATCGGTTGGTCGATAATATTGTTCTGCAGGGCCACCAACCCGCCATGAGGTATATTTAGCAAGCGGTTGATTCAACAACATTTTTCCTGCAGGCATGGTGTTCACAGATGCTATGACCTCATTAGTTTCGCAGGCAACTGAAACACAGTTTGTCACCGAATCACTCCCAACACTGGTGGCATCAATTTGGCTAATTGCTCAGGAAGTTGCGCTGCCATTTGCCCGATGCTGCCTGCACCCATGGTTAATACCACATCATTGTCTTCCAGCAATTCAGGTAATATCTGATGTAGTTGCTGCTGTTCTGAAACAAACACTGGTTCAACCTTGCCGCGCGTACGCACTGCACGCGCTAGTGAGCGACTATCAGCTCCATGAATTGGCTCTTCTCCGGCAGCGTATACTTCCAGTAGTATCAAACGATCGACAGCGGATAAACATTGTGCGAAATCTTCGAATAATGCGCGGGTTCTGGTAAAGCGGTGTGGCTGAAAAACTAATACCAGGCGTCGATTGGGCCATACAGCTTTGACAGCTTGCAAAGTGGCAGTAATTTCACGTGGATGATGGCCGTAATCATCCACTAATACAATTGCACCATTGGCAATCGGAACATTTTCACCATTGATTTGTAAGCGTCGTCCTATACCACGGAACTCCTGCAAGGCTTTTTGGATAACGTTGTCATCAATTCCCAATTCAACAGCAACTGTAATGGCAGCAAGTGAATTCAGCACATTATGTGTGCCAGGAAGATTTAAGGTGATCTGCAATACGCTGGCATTTTTTCTGACCACACTGAAACGAGTTTGCCAACCGTGTTGCTCAACATTAATCGCCCGAATATCAGCGTCTTCACTCAGACCGTAGGTAATGGTTGGTTTTGAGATGCGCGGGAGAATACTTTTAGCGTGTTCATCATCAATACAGACAATCGCTCTTCCATAAAAAGGAATCTGATGTAAAAAATCCACAAATACAGATTTTAACCGGGCAAAATCGCTGTCATAGGTTTCCAGATGATCTTCGTCAATATTGGTGACTACAGCAATCATTGGTGACAAATACAAAAAAGAACCATCGCTTTCATCCGCTTCGACGACCAGATAATCGCTTTGTCCCAATTGCGCATTAGTTCCGGAATGATTTAAGCGTCCGCCAATCACATAAGTAGGATCCAGTTCGGCTTCACCTAAAATACTGGCGGTCAGACTGGTTGTAGTGGTTTTGCCATGGGTTCCGGCAATCGCAATTCCAAAGCGGAAGCGCATCAGTTCTGCGAGCATTTCAGCGCGCGGAACAATCGGTATTTTGCGGTGCTTGGCGGCTTCTACTTCTGGATTATTACCATTAATCGCGGTGGATTTTACGACTACATCGACATCTTGCAGGTTATCAGCATGATGACCAATATGAATGACTGCGCCAAGCGTTCTTAACCGTTGTATCGCTGCGTTTTCATGCAGATCAGATCCTGAAACCTGGTAACCAAGACTGATCATTACTTCAGCAATACCATTCATACCCGTGCCACCAATTCCAACAAAATGGATATGCTGGATACGCGCCATACCTGGCCATTTGAGTTTGGCATCTACCGGTATCATGCTGCTGCCTCCTGCAGACAAATATCAGTCACCTGATTCGTTGCATCAATACGAGCTAAAGGTTTTAGTGCAGTACGCATGGTTGATAAGACTTGCTGATCATTTAATAAATGAGCCAATTGTTGTCCAAGTTGATCTGCTGTTAATTGATTTTCCTGCATTAAAATTGCACCACCCGCATCAGCCAGATAACGCGCATTGCTGGTTTGATGGTCATCAATGGCAAAAGGATATGGAACTAAAATTGATGGCAAACCAATCGCGGCCAGTTCGCTGATTGTCATCGCGCCTGCACGGCAAATAACCAGATCAGCCCATTGATAACTGGCAGCCATATCGTTAATAAACGGTTTGACCTGAGCATTGATGCCAAGTTGTTGATACTGTTGACTGGTTTCATCAACCCATTGGTCGCCACACTGATGAATAATTTCCAGTTCCTGTTTTGTTGTAACAGCAATTGCTTGCGGAACAATCTGATTCAGTGCCCTGGCTCCCTGACTGCCTCCAACAATTAACAGATGGATTGTATCGTCTTGCTGTCTGGGGGCCGGGGGTGTTTCAGCTAAATTGATGATATCTCTACGCAACGGATTGCCGGTGTGAACAACTTTTTCAGCAGTCGGAAAGGTATTAGGAAAGGCTTCCATGATTTTGATGGCAATCTTTGCCAGTAATTTATTCGCTGTACCTATCACCCTGTTCTGTTCGTGAATCACCACTGGAATTCTCATCACACGCGCCATTAACCCCGCAGGTGCAGTCACAAAACCGCCCATGCCAAGGACGATATGCGGTTTTCTATGGCGGATGATTTTCAGTGTTTGAATACAGCCAATGCTAAAACCCTTCAACGCAGCCAACTTTGCGATCAAGCCTTTGCCTCTGAAACCCAGGGCTGAAATGCGATCCAGTTCAATATTAGCTTCAGGAACAACGCGGTTTTCCATGCCTTTTTTAGTACCCAGCCAAGTCACTTTAATACCACGCTCACGCAGTTCATTGGCAACAGCCAAGGCTGGAAACACATGCCCCCCTGTACCGCCTGATGCAATCATTACGCGCGTTACCATGATCCCTCACCATATTCACGATAAGCATTTGCTTCTCCAATACCAGTGAATTCATCCTCTGCTTCTGTAGTTTCATGAAACACTCTGAGCACTAATCCGAGAGCGATTAAAGTGATCAATATACTAGTACCACCGTAACTCATCAGTGGTAATGTCAAACCTTTTGGTGGTAGCATCCCCATATTCACGCCCATGTTGATGAACGATTGCAGCCCCAGCCAGATCGCTACTCCGTAAGTCAGCATTGCCGCAAAGACATTACCACTGCGTTCTGCCATGCTGGCTATACTGAAAACCCGCCAGACCAGTAAGATGTAAAGCACGATAACCACCAACATGCCTGCAAAACCAAGTTCTTCACCCACCACTGAAAACAGAAAGTCGGTATGTGCTTCGGGTAAAAAGTACATTTTTTGGACACCGGATCCAAGTCCGACTCCAAACCATCCTCCGTTAACGTAGGAGATCAATGCTTGAATGATTTGATAACCATCGCCAGATGGATCAGCAAATGGATCAAGAAAACCTGTGACACGTTTTAAGCGATAAGGAGAAAAAATAATCAGTAATGTTGCGATCGTGCTGACAAGACTAAAGCCGAGCAGAAAAATTCCGATACGCATCCCGGCTAAAAAAAACATTCCGAAAGTAACTGCCATCACAATTGCAGTCGCGCCGAAGTTACGTTGTGCCATCAATAATGCACAACAAATAAATAACAGCCCATAAGGACTGACAATCGCTTTAGGAATCGATTCCCATTGGTTACTACGAACAAACCCCCAGATTGATCCCTGAATTTTATTGGGGTTCTTAGAGATGAAACCCGCCATTGCCAGAATCACAAACAATTTAAAAGGTTCGGAAACTTGTAATCTGAGACCTGCAATTGCAATCCATCGCGCCCCACCTTTTACGGTTGTACCAATGCCGGGAATAAACACGGCCAGCAATAAAATGATGCCCAATAAAAACAACCAAGGTGTAACCTTGCGCCAAAATGATAATGGTAAGCTGGCAGCAAAGGCAGCCAGGAGCAGACCAACTACAATATGAATTAACTGCATGATTGAGTAATGCAGATTAACAGCTAAATCCTGCTGTCCGCCAAGATGGATGGATGCAGATGTGAGCATCACATAGCCAATGACTAGTAATGCCATAATCACTGTTGCCAGCTGCGCATCCAGATTAAACTTGAATTCTCCGAACGTAACCTGCAAGCGCTGCTGAGCAATTAATATTGTCATGGTGACAACCTCATCACAGCATTTTTGAAGGCATCGCCTCTTGCCTGATAATTCTCGAATTGATCAAGGCTTGCACAGGCTGGTGATAACAATACTGTATCCCCGGTTTGCACCATGTCGGCAGCCAGATTCACAGCTTGTTCAATCGTGGTGACTCGATGAATGGTAGTAGACCCTAGCAATGTGTCTTGTAGTTGATCAGCATCTTTTCCAAGCAGGATCAGCACAGAGACTGTTTGTTCAACAGTAGCGGTCAGTTCAGAGAAGTCGGCTCCTTTACCATCTCCGCCTGCTATCAACAATACACGACCAGACATGCCTTGTAATGCAGCCTTGCAAGCGCCGATATTGGTCGCTTTGGAATCATTAATCCAGCACACACCATGCAACTCGCGCACGTTTTCCATCCGGTGAGGCAGGCCGGAAAACTCTCGCAATACAGCAAATGCCGCACTGGGTTGAATATTGATAGCATCAACCAATGCCAATGCTGCCAATGCGTTTGAGAGATTGTGGCGACCTTGCATGACTATTTCGCTAACTTTTATCAGCGGTTGATCGTATGCAATCAGCCATTCAATGTTATCAATCAAGCCAATTCTGAATTGGCAGGTAGTATTATCTGTTAATCCGAAATAACGCTGGTTACGCGTGGTGTGATTTGTATTACCAACTAACGTTTGTAAAGGTTGATGAAAATTATCAATCTTTACCTTGGTATTGTTAAAAATTCTGGCTTTGGCATCCGTATACGCTGCCAAATTATCATAACGATCCATATGGTCCGCACTTAGATTCAGCACAACGGCTGCTGTTGGCTGTAAATGAGATGTTATTTCCAGTTGAAAACTGGATAATTCCAATACATAAACATCAGGTTTGGAGGCTTGCAGTAAATCCAATACAGGTGTTCCAATGTTGCCGCCAACAGCAGCTTTTTTCCCAGCGCATTCAATCATTCTTCCAACCAGCGTAGTCACGGTGGTTTTGCCGTTGGAGCCCGTAATTGCGAGAATTGGAGCGGAAGTGGCAGCTGCAAATAAATCGATATCGCTTAATATTGTGACCCCTGAAATCCTGGCTTGATCGATCTCAGGGGTTTTAAGCGATACCCCTGGGCTGACAATCAAATGGGTTGCTGTTAGTAAATTGTCAAATGCATAAGTGCCAGTGTCAATCTGTAGATTCGACCATTGTTGCTGACAGTCTTGACGTAATTGATCAAGTGCCGGCGGTTGTTGTCGGCTATCGACAACAGTCGGAATAATCCCTTGTTGCAACAGATAGCGCACTACAGATTGTCCGGTGACACCAAGCCCAACCACAATCACCCGCGATAGCGGAGTGATGCCCAGGCTCGCTAGCGCGGCGCAGTTATCGGTAGGATCTGTTTTCAATGCCGCAACCATAATTATCTTAGCTTCAGGGTTGCTAACCCGATGAGGACCAAAATGACAGTAATAATCCAGAAACGCACGATAATGCGTGGCTCTGGCCAACCTTTTAATTCGTAGTGATGGTGTATGGGAGCCATCCTGAAAATTCGCTTACCCGTTAATTTGAAAGACACAACCTGGATAATCACTGAGGCTGTTTCCATGACAAACACACCGCCCATAATTAATAATACAATTTCCTGTCTGACCAGCACTGCAATCAGTCCAATTGCGGCTCCTAATGCCAGTGCGCCGACATCGCCCATAAACACTTGCGCTGGATATGCGTTAAACCATAAAAATCCTAGCCCGGATCCCACCAGTGCGCCGCAAAATACAACCAGCTCACCAACGCCTGATATATAAGGTATTGCCAAATAGTTGGCAAAATTGATATTGCCTGTCAGATAAGCAAAAATACTTAACGCACCACCAACCATCACTACAGGTAAAATCGCCAAACCATCCAGACCATCGGTTAAATTGACGGCATTACTAAAACCGACAATGGTGATTGTGGTAATCAGAATATAACCAACGCCGAAATCCAGCATCACATCTTTAAAGAAAGGAATGATGTATTGCGTTTCAGCAGGAATTGTTGCGGCTTTAAATAAAACAATAGCCGCAACCAACGCAATCACTGACTGCCATAAAAATTTTGCTTTAGCTGATAATCCGGCAGAGTTACCTAGCGATATTTTTTTATAATCATCCCAGAAACCAACTGCTCCAAAGGCAATGGTAACGCCTAACAAAACCCAAATATAATGATTGCTCAGGTTGGCCCACATTAAAACACTGAATGTCACAGCAACCAGAATCAATGCACCACCCATGGTCGGTGTACCGGCTTTGGAAAAATGTGACTCCGGCCCAAGTTCGCGAATTGTTTGCCCAACGTTATGCACAGTTAACCGCCGAATCATGGTTGGGCCGACAAACAAGGCAATCATTAATGCTGTCAAGACACTTAAAATTGCGCGCAAGGTCAAGTAGCGAAATACTTGAAAAAAACTGTCGTACTGGCTGAGCCAGTCTGCCAATGTTAACAGCATGGTTAAACAGCACTCTCATCTGTAATTGCCTCGACGATTTTCTCGAGTTTTTGAGCACGCGAACCCTTGACTAACACCACAGTTCCCTCGTTGAGTTGTTCTTTTAATGCAGTAATCAAGACATCCTGCGATTCATAAAATGTTGCTCCATCACCGAATTCGGCAACTGTAAATCTGGCGAGTTCACCTGTTGCAAATAATCGCTTAATACCATATTTTTTAGCTTGTTCAGCTAGCTGTTGATGAATAGACTCACTGTGTTCACCCAGTTCACCAAAATCACCGAGCACACACCAGCGTTCTGCGCCGAACTCTTGCATGGTTTGCAAAGCAGCTTCAAATGAAGATGGATTTGCATTATAACTATCGTTGACCAGAATTGAGCGATTCAAGCCTTGTAAGGTCTCTAATCGCCCTGAGACAGGGGCAACACTTGCCAAGCCATCGGCAATCTCGGCTAATTTCAAGTCAGCAGCAATACCGACCGCTGCTGCAGCCAACCCATTCATAACATTATGTAAGCCAGTTAATGGCAGATGCACGATTTGTGATTGACCTAGATATTCAAGTTGAAACTGACTACTGATGCCTTGTGTTGTGTGCGTCATCTCAATATTACTGGCACGAACATCGGCATGCTCTGAAAGCCCGAAGCTCAGTGTTTGTCGATCATCTGCCAGTGAATTCCAGTCAGGGTAAAATGCATCATCACGATTAATAATTGCAGTCGCATTATTCGCTAATGCAGAAAATAACTCTCCTTTGGCGTTAGCAACACCTTGCAAATCACCAAACCCTTCCAGATGAGCAGCGCCAGCATTGGTTACTACGCCGATGGTCGGTAACGCCAGGTTTGCCAGATAAGCGATTTCACCGGGATGATTTGCGCCCATTTCTATCACTGCTGCTTGATGTTCAGTGTTCAGTTTTAACAAGGTTAATGGAACACCTAACTCGTTATTCAAATTTCCCGCAGTCGCCAACATGTTATAGCGACGCGCCAAAACAGCTGTTGTTAACTCTTTAACCGTTGTTTTGCCGTTGCTGCCGGTAATTGCTACTACTGGAAAATCAAAATGCTGTCGCCAGTGTTTTCCCAACATGCCCAATGCCAAACGGGTTTGTTCAACACTGACCGATGGACTATCGATAATCGTTGATTGCTCAACAAGACTACCTGTCGCACCAGCTTGATTGGCTTGCTGAATAAAATCATGTCCATCAAACCGTTCACCCTTAATTGCGACGTAAAGGTCGCCAGGATTGATTGATCGTCCATCAATGCTGACGCCAGAAAACAAAACATCTTTTCCTGTTTGTGTTCCGTTTACTGCGACAGCAAGTTCTGATAGAGTCATCATCGTTCCAGGCTTGTTGATTGATTGGATTGATGTTGTATGTGCAGCTTACCCAGGATTAATTTCGCAATCTGGCGATCATCACACGGAACAATTGCGCCATTGATTTCCTGAGTGGCTTCGTGTCCTTTACCGGCAATCAGTACACTATCTCCTAGCTTGGCTGCGTGTATTGCCGTTTGAATGGCAGTGGGTCGATCACGAATAATCTGAACTGATGTTTCATTACAACCTTTAACAATATCACTGATGATTTTGTCGCCGTCTTCATAACGCGGATTATCATCTGTGACGACTAAATGATCAGCCAACCGTGAGGCAATTTCGCCCATTTGTTCGCGTTTGCCTTGATCGCGATTTCCACCACAACCAAACACAACCCAAATCTTTTTGGCACAGTGTTGACGCACAGTTTGCAAGGCAACAGTTAAAGCATCCGGGCTATGAGCATAATCAACATAAACACTGATTTCATCATGTTCAGTACTGATTTTATCCATGCGACCAGTTACCGGGGTTAAATACTGTAGTGCGTCAACGGCGACTGTAAAATCAACGCCCAGGCCGATCATTACACCAACAGTTGTGAGTGCGTTGGCAATATTAAATTCACCAATTAATGGCAGTGTGACAAGCTGTTGTTGGCCGCGAAAAAACACTTGAAATGTAGAGCCATATTGATTGAAATTAACATTATTAATGGTTAATGTATCAGCGCTTAAATGGTTAGTTGATCGCAAAGAAAAACCCAGCACTCGAACATCGTCCACTATGACTTGTGAGACTTTATGGGACACAGGATCATCCAGGTTGATCACCGCAAAACCTAATCCAGGCGTGCGAAATAATTGCAATTTAGCATTTAAATAGTGGTCGGCTGACTGGTGGTAATCCAGATGATCACGTCCCAGATTAGTAAACACTGCTCCAGCAACTTTAACGCCTTGTAATCTATTTTGCGCCAAGCCGTGAGATGACACTTCCATCGCAACTGTCTCAACACCTTGCTGCACTAAGGCGGCTAGCATTTTGTGTGATTCAATGGCATCCGGTGTGGTATTGGTGGTTGGATGACTGCTGCCAGGAACACCCCAACCCAATGTACCAATATAGCCACAACACATGTGATGGTGATCATTGCGCTGCTTCAAAGCAGACATTGCCTGTGCAACAAAATGGCTGCACGAGGTTTTACCGTTGGTTCCGGTAATTCCAACCACGTCAACCTGATGCGATGGATGTTGATAAAAAGAGCTCGCTAACAATCCAATATGATCTTTTAAATGGGGCTGCTCCATTAAAGTGATCGAGAGTATTTTATCGCTAACGAGTTCTTGGGCTAACTTGGCACCACCTGCGGCCGGGTCGAAAATGATTGCGCTTGCACCATGCTCAATTGCTTGACGGGCATGGATAAGACCATGCTCTTGTAGACCAGGAATCGCCACAAACACATCGCCGGGCTGAATTTTTCGACTATCCAGTGATAATCCGGATCGCTGTTCAAGGCTGGAGAGTAGTTTTGCAACATCAAATTGTATTGTGTTATCAGATGTTGAATCATTCATCATTTGAGTCAGCATGGCATCACAATATTCAGGGATTATTGTCAAGAACAGCAGAATACGCGAGCCGAACGATGTCATCGGTTTCTGCGTCATCAGGTGGAACAGCGTATAAGCGTAGCGCCTGTTTCATTATGTTGGCAAATACTGGCGCTGCAACAATGCCACCGTAATAATCACCTTGCTGCGGATCATCAATTAACACTGCAGCAACAAAGCGTGGATGACTAACAGGTACAATACCTACGAATAAAGCCAAATGATTGTCCTGTGAATAGCCTTGCTCAGTGATTTTTTGTATTGTGCCAGTTTTACCAGCAACCCGATACCCTGATATCTGGGCTTTGCTGCCAGTGCCTTCAGGGCTGACAACTGTTTCCATTATCTGCAAAACCTGCCTGGCTGTTTCATGAGAGAAGACCCGTGTATATTGTGGCGCCAGGTTGTGTTTGAGTAAACTTAGATTGGGGACGGCTCCTAAATTCCCCCAAGCCGAGTAAGCATGAGTCAATTGCAGCAATGATGTGTTGATGCCATAACCAAAGGCATGAGTAGCTTGCTCAAATTGTCCCCAACCTTGATATGCAGGAAGACGCCCAGCAACCAGTCCTGGAAAAATAGTAGAGACTTTTTGATCGAATTTCGCGCGATGAAAACAATCCCACAACGTTTTGGGCTCCAGCTCTAATGCGATTTTAGTAATGCCAACATTGCTGGATTTACTCATGACGCCACTGACATCAAGTTGTTTATAATTGCGCGCATCACGTACACGATTACGCCCAACCCGCAGATATCCAGGTGCAGTATCTATTTCCGTGTATGGATTGATAATACCAGCTTGCAGAGCACATCCTATTGTGAACGGCTTGATAGTTGATCCGGGTTCAAACAAGTCGGTAACAGCGCGATTACGATAATGATTCGGGTTTCTGTCCTTCCTGTTATTCGGATTGAATTCGGGCAGATTAACCATTGCCAGTATTTCACCTGAATGCACATCCAGCATAACAAATGATGCCGCTGTAGCCTGATGTTGTATGAGTGCTGATTTGAGTTCTTTGTGTGCGATGTGTTGTAAACGTTGATCAATACTCAGCGTGATATCATCGCCACTTACAGGTTTGTGTAGTTGACGAATCGCTTCCAGCTTATGGCGCTTACGGTCTCTTAAAACAGAGTATGAACCCGGGGTACTGAATAATTGCTGATCAAAGATTCGTTCTACACCTTCTTGACCATGTCCATTATTACCAACAAATCCAACCAAATGCGCGCTTGCTTCTCCACCAGGATAATAGCGGTCATAATGATGATCAATTACCACCCCTTTAAGACCTAGATTTTCCACTTCTTGAGCTGCTGATGGAGCAACTCTGCGTTTGATTGAAAGATATCGCGCTGAAGTTTTCCTGGCTATGGCCTTGTGCAAGGCTGCTACCGGCATTTTAATTGCCTTGCCTAGCAGCGCTATCGCTTGTTCATTGCTGTTAAATAGTTTGCGGTCGATCCCAATAGAGCGGATCGGTGCACTACTTGCCAGAATTTCTCCACGACGATCCAATATACGTCCACGCGCAACGCTTTGCTTTACAGTTTCCAGGTGCTGTATGCTGAGTTTATTGATCAATCTCGAGTCTTGGTTGTACTGTAACCAGCCGGCACGAAACACCAAGCCAGACATTCCTGCCATCAATAGACCTAACACAAAAATTCGACGCCAGTTACTGGGTGGCGCTGCATTCTGTCGTTGTGGAATCATCGCTGCCCACCTCTTGGAACCTGTTGGTTATCACCAAAGAACGAGCATGGAATAACTTCGACAATTGGCGCTGGTTTGCTGTTCGTCTCCGAGGCGCCGTAACTTAGCTCTTGTGAGCCCTGTAACTGTAGCGGCAATACCGAAGAACAACAAGACAAGTCAATTGCCGAAGTCATTCCATACACCTTCCTATTCATGGTGGTTAAGATAAATAATTGATGCTGGTTCTGGAAAAATCATCCCTAGTTCGAGCTTGGCTTTACGTTCCAGTTCGTACCGTCCCGCCAAGGTGGTATATTCCAATTGCAAATTGCCACGTTCGGTTTCTGCTTGCTCAACACGCGTCTGGAGCTGTTGTATTTCACCAAACAGTAATCGCGAATTGTATTTGGTATAGACGACACCCAGAGCAGAAAGCACTACAAATATGCCTAATATTGTTATACGCATACGCTGGTTCGCTCCGCTACTCGTAATACTGCACTTCTGGAACGAGGATTGGCTTTTAACTCCGCAGCTGATGCACGGGTAATTTTGCCTGATTTTTTTAATCGAGGTGGATTAGTAATAGGCTCATGTCCCATTAAACCACTATCACCGGGTCGCGATTGATCACGAATGAAGCGTTTTACAATTCGGTCTTCCAAGGAATGAAAACTAATCACTACCATGCGACCACCTGTTTTTAATGCATGGATAATCTGAGGTAGGCATTCTTGCAACTCATCCAGCTCATGATTTACCAATAAACGAATTGCCAGAAAAGTGCGAGTTGCCGGATGTTTATTGCGCTCACGTCTAGGAACAGCTTGCTCGACCAGATTAGCCAGTTGTAATGTAGAAACAATTGGAGCATCCAGGCGACTGCTAACGATTGCATGAGCAATACGCCCAGCAAAGCGTTCTTCACCTAATTCTCGCAAGACTTTTTTCAACTCACTCTCCGAAACTTGCGTCAACCATTGCGCCGCACTCATCCCTTGAGTTTGATCCATCCGTAAATCTAATGGCCCATCATGCATAAAACTAAAGCCACGTTGTGCATCATCAAGCTGCGGTGATGAAACACCAAGATCCATTAATATGCCATCCACTTGCCCAATCCAGTCGCGTTGTTCGATAAAATGGCTGAGTTTTGCGTAACTTCCATGCTCGATGTCAAATCGTGAATCTTTAAGCAGTTGCTGACAGCCGTCAGAAGCTAATGCCGCTTCATCCTTGTCGATTGCAAGCAGTTTTCCTCCGTCACTTAAACGGTTAAGGATTTGGCTGCTATGTCCACCACGTCCAAACGTGCAATCGACGTAAATCCCATTTGATCGAATAGCCAATGCATCGATCGATTCTAAAAGCAACACCGGAGCATGATGTGTTGGTTGTTGCTCCAAATGAAGCATTTTATACTCTCCGCACATGAAAATTTAGCACCCTATGCACGCGCGGTTTGTGTGTAAATTTGGTACGGGTAGTTGCGTTGGAAAACCTTTCTGTAGAGTAACTACAGCTAAGATTTCCTTCCTTACTCTCCACAAAATATCACGCGCACAAAATGCTAAATTTTCATGTGCGAAGAGTATAATCAAAAAGTAAAACCCTCCATACCCGGAACATTGGCAAGATTGGTAACAACTTCAGTATCCGAGACATCAATGCCACCATCCCATTTCTCACTATTCCAGATTTCGAATTTGCCAACCAAACCAACGAGTGCGAGATTTTTTTTAAAATCGGCGTATGATCTAAGGTTTTCTGGTATGAGAATCCGACCTTGACCATCCATTTCGCAATCTGTAGCGTTTCCAATAAAAATCCGCTGCACCTGAATTGTTCTGGGGTCAAGGCTTGGGGCGCGGCTCAATGCCTGCTCTTTAATTTCCCATTCAGGCAACGGATACAGCATCAGGCATTGATCACTTGGGTGGCGAGTGACGACCATTTGTCCATCGCATACCTCTTTCAGTTTATCGCGATATTTAGTTGGGATCGCCATGCGCCCTTTGCTATCCAATGCGACAGAAGCCCGACCACGAAACAATGACTCATTCCTCTATAAAAACCACAAATACACACAAATCCCCACTAATACCCACTATATAAACCTATTAACATTGAGTCAAGTAAAGCTTGACTTTAATGAATACCTGTTATAGAGAATAAATAATACATTCCCCTTGAAAATCAGTCAGTAATCTGAGCAACTTAATCCCAATGCTCTGAAAATTAACTCGATATTGTTTCCGGGTAACGCTTAAATAGATGCAAATTCAGGCAAGAATGTGCATTTTTTAAAAATGGTTCATAAACGTATTGAAGTGAAAATGCGGATTGAATAGCAACGCTTAGGCAACTGGCAATCAATAACCCACCCATATTGCGCAGAATTTTTGTTTGTCTTAAGTCATGTTGCGTAGAGCGCATAGCTGGCTATGTAACCGAAGCAACAAGACTTAAGACGGACAAAAAGGCAAGTAAGGTGGGTGGGTTATTGATTGCCAGTTGCCTAAGTTGCCGAATACTGACTGTTTAAGCAAATATTATTCATATTGCTTATAATTGTGATTACATAATCAATATTTTCACTTAAAAGCAATAAAAAATACTGAGATAGGTCTATAGTTGAACTGTAGACTAACAATAGTGTCAGATGATCGCAACTATTGTTTGCGGAATAGGGCACTTTAATCTCAAAAGCCAGGTATATAATTTTTATGTTATCAATTTCACATACGCTTGTTTTTTTTCTTCTCGCACTATCGATCTTAGTTGCATTTCATGAGTTCGGTCATTTTTTGGTTGCACGTAAGTTAGGGGTCAGAGTGTTGCGGTTTTCAGTTGGTTTTGGAAAACCTTTGTTACGCTACCAAAAAAGCCCGGAAAGTACTGAGTTTGTATTGGCTGCAATTCCGCTTGGTGGATATGTGCAGATGTTAGGAGAAAAGGAGGAGGGCAGTGAAGCGACCCCGGATGCATTTTTTACGCAGTCGGTCTGGGTGCGTATGGCGATCGTATTAGCAGGACCCATTTTTAATTTACTACTTGCAATTTTTATCTACTGGATGATTTTTATTACTGGCGAAACCGGTATGCGTCCAGTGTTGAGCCAACCGCCGCAGGAGACATTAGCAGCAAAAGCAGGGTTTAATGCAGAAGATGAAATCATTGCAATTGATGGACGGAAAACACCTACCTGGTCATCCGCAATGACTACATTGTTTACTGAGATGCTGGATCATGAAGATATTCAAGTTGAGGTGCGACAGATAGATGGTTCTGTGGTAATACGACAGTTATTCATTCCGCAAGCAGTATCGAATGACCCGTCAGTGATGCATGACAAACTCGGATTGCAACCCTGGAATCCTCCAATACCTCCAGTGTTGAACGATATTCAGTCGGATATGCCAGCAGAGCAGGCCGGGTTACAAAAAAACGACCTGATACTATCTGCAGATGGGGAGCAGATAATCAGCTGGCGGCAATGGGTTGATTATATCAAAGAGCGGCCTGGTGTTGAGATTCAGATAGTTGTTGTGCGAGATGGTATAGAAATACTTGTGACTTTAGTTCCGGCTAAACTGGAAACAGAAGCTGGCACCATTGGCAGAATTGGTGTGTCGGTAATGTACCCAGAATCGCTGTTAAATGAGCTTCGTGTTGAATACCAACTAGGCTTTGGTGAAGCAGTTGAAGCAGCAATTTCCAGAACGGTTGATATCTCAGTTGTATCGTTGAAAATGATGGGACGGATTCTGGTTGGTGATGCACCAGTAAAAAACCTGAGTGGTCCTATTTCAATTGCTCAATATGCCGGAAAATCGGCGAGCATGGGAACCAACGAGTTCCTAAAGTTTCTGGCGCTGGTTAGTATTAGCCTTGGAGTGTTAAATTTGTTGCCCATTCCTATGCTGGATGGAGGTCATTTTGCTTTTTATGTCGTAGAACTGATTAAGGGAAATCCTGTTTCAGAACAAGTCCAATTACTTGCGCAGCAAGTTGGAATTGCTCTCCTCTTGTCACTGATGTGTTTAACCTTTTATCTGGATATAGAACGTTTGGTTAACTAATTATGCAACCACTCAGATTACACAGAGTAGTTACCATAATTATATCTATTGATTGTGTAGGAGTGAGGATTTAATAACTTCCCGATGTTGACTTGCCTTTTGATCCCACAGAAGCACTCATAAAATAGTTGCGTAGCCAGCTATGCGCCCTTTTTATGAGGACTCCTGTGAAATCAAAATGCTGCGCCAAACTTCGGTAACTTATTAAATCCTCACTCCTTAGTCATATCAGAATTAAAATTATTTGAGGCTACAAATGTATAAACTATTTTCATTGAGCACCGTACTGCTGTTAACGATACATTTGGTTGGGAATGCAAACGCAGACGAATCTCAGATTCGAGCTCGTATGTCAAAGTTATTTAGTACAATTCCGACTGATAGCATTGCAAAAACTCCAATTCCTGGCCTATATGAAGTGTTGATTGGCCCACGCGTATTTTATACTTCAGAAGACGGGCGTTATCTATTACAAGGCTCAATGATTGATCTCGAAACGCGTCAGGATTTAACTGAAATTAAAGTCGCATCTGCACGTGTAAAAGCAATTAAAGAACTGGGATATGATCAGATGATTCGATTTGGACCAGATATGTCAAAACATGAAGTCTTCATATTTACCGATATTGATTGTGGATATTGCCGTAAATTACACAGTCAGATTAATGACTATCTAAAGAAAGGGATCGCAATCAATTATTTGTTTTTTCCACGAGCTGGTATAGGGTCTGAATCTTATGACAAAGCCGTTAGTGTCTGGTGCTCAGATGACCAACAAGATGCATTAACTAAATCAAAAAAAGGGATATCACTTGACAAGAAAACCTGCGAGAACCCGGTCAAAAAGCAATATATGCTTGGGCAATTACTTGAAGCACGAGGGACACCACTAATTATTACTCAAACAGGAGAAAGCATTCCTGGCTATGTACCACCAAGCAAGCTGATCACTATATTAGAAGACAGCAGCTCAGCAAAGCAGGCGGCAGTCGACGCAGCTAAAGCTGAT
>JAZGEP010000003.1:0-12578 GCA_036478815.1 Methylococcales bacterium | reverse complement strand
CCAGATCGGCAATGGTTGTTGGGCGAATATAAAATGCCGGAACAGGAGAATAAATAATTCCGCCCATTTCTGTAACAGATTGCATGTTTTTAATATGTGCCAGTGAATAAGGCGCTTCTCGTGGCATGACCACCAAGCGTCTGCGTTCTTTTAATGTCACATCAGCTGCACGGGTAATCACATTATCTGAAAAAGCATGGGCGATACAAGCCAGGGTTTTCATTGAACAAGGCGCAACAATCATTCCTTGCGTAATAAAACTACCACTGGCAATCGATGCCGCAATATTATTGATGTCGTAGACATGGTCAGCAAGTGCGATGAAGTCTCTTTTTTTCATGTCCAGCTCGTATTGAATGTTCAATATACCTGCGGATGAAATAATCAGATGGGTTTCCCAATCATTCAGATCATGTAACACTTGCAACATGCGTAACGCGTACGTTGCGCCGGTTGCGCCGGTAATACCCAGAACCAAACGCTTGGGCTCAGTCACTGCTATTGGTCAGCTGTGTTGCCATCGTGTCTGTTGCTCGAATTAATGCATCAATCATTTCGTCTCCTTTGGCGATGTGTCCAGTGTTTGGCAAGCATTGATAATGTGCTTTTGGTAACTGCTGATGTAACGTCCAGGCTGCTTCCAGCGGGCACACCAAATCTTGCCGACCATGAATAATCATGGTCGGGATGTCTTGTATATTCTTGCAATGATTGAGAATCTGGTTTTCATTCAAAAAGTAGCGGGCTTGTGCATAATACGCTTCAATGCGCACTTGTTGTAACATTTCAGTATCTGCACGCTCTGGAAAAGTAGACAGATCAAACTCATTTCCAAGTGCAACCTGGGCTCCCCAAATACTCCAGCCCAGTGCTGCATTTAACTGTAGTTGCTGATCTCCACCCCATAAACAATCAAAGAATACATGCATTGCATCAGCTGAATGTCCATTGTGATTGATACGGGACATGAATAGTTCCCACATCTCAGGATATATCCAGTTAGCGCCGTTACCGGCAAACCAGTTCAAATCACTTTCACGCGCCAGAAAGACACCACGCAAAATCATTGCCGAAACAGCGGCTTGGTACTGTTGTGCATAGAGCAGTGCCAGTGTCGCTCCCCAAGAACCACCAAACAACACCCATTGTTTTATTTCTAGATGCTCACGAATACATTCCATATCTTCAAGCAAATGTTGGGTAGTGTTGTTCTTCAGTTCCCCAAATGGTTCAGAGCGGCCGCAACCACGTTGGTCAAACAAAATAATCCGGTAAATATCAGGATTAAAAAAGCAACGATGATCGGCTTTACAACCAGATGCTGGACCGCCATGTAAATATATGACGGGCAAACCCTTAGGGTTTCCACATTGCTCAACATAGATGTGATGCTCGCCATCAACTTCAAGCGCGAACAATGAATAGGGTTCAAGTTGAGGATATAAGGGTTTCATTTTTGAATGATGCTTGAAGATGAGCAAATGCGGTAATGGTACTTATTTTTAGCTAAAACTGCCAGAAGCTTGCCGAATATACACCAGCTGACGGTCATCTCACCAACTGGTGAAAAATCGGGCAAGAACATTAACCTGGCATTAGAACATTAGGCAACTGGCAATCAATAACCCACCCACCTTACTTGTGACTCAATCTACAAAATATAATTATTATCAAATTTTATTGTGACGTTTGAGTTATCTTTAGGTTATGACTAGATTGTTGGCATCAAGTTAACAGATATTATTTATTTAGAAAAACGAATGATATCAAGCGGTGAAACATCGATATTGAGTTTTTTTCATGCGGCAGTCTTATTTTACTGTTAATTGAAAAAGAAAATAAATGAGTATAACTGATGAGGAAACCATTGGTTAGTTGATTGATACCATCTATCGATTAATGATTCAGTATTTATTTATTATGCTTATTATAAAGCCGCTAAACGATAATTTTCTGTATTGTACTCGCTTGAATTTGTTTAGGAACATGCATGTTCCTAAACAGGACTAAAGTAATAATCAATTATGTGATATGACAAACAATTTCAAAAGACACAATCAAGGATTTAACCTTGTAGAGATGTTAATGGTCATGGCTATTGCAACCATTGTATTGGCATTTGCTGTTCCAGGTATTCAAACAATGGCCAGAACAAGCAGTACAGCTTCAATTTCCAATGAATTCCTCAACGCATTGGCAATGGCGCGTAATGAAGCAATACAGCGTGGTTATCCAGTTTATATCTGTTCAACAGCCGATGCGACAGCTGCAAGCCCAACATGTAATTCGACAAGTGCGATCAACTGGGATGATGGATGGTTGATGATGCTGGATGAGGATGATGATGGTGATTTTACTGATCAAAGTGAAAACCCACTGTTGGTGCATGAGACCATTCGCTCGGATTATTCGCTAAATGGAGAGACTGTGGTGAAAAACTTGATCGGTTTTGAAGCAACTGGTTTTGCAAAACAAAATGGAATCATTGTGTTATGTAGTCCAAAAGTAGTCAACTTCACTACCAATAAAGAATATGTGCGAGTGATTAGTGTTAATGGCTCGGGGCGCTCACGTGTCTTCGAAGGTGACAGTAGTGCAATTTCGGTGAGTTCATGTATACCAGTATAAATAAACAAGTTAATCATGCAGGGTTTACCTTGTTTGAAGTCCTCGTAAGTCTGGTAATCCTTTGTTGTGGCATGTTGGGCATGGCTGGTTTACAAGTGTCTGGTTTACGTAGCAGCGCCACATCCTCTTACCGAACTGATGCAACACAATTATCGTATGATATCGCCGATTTCATGCGCGCCAACACAGCTGCAGTGAGCAGTAACGACTTTGCGAATATCGAATATTCATACAACGATACATTGACCGATCCACAGAAAAGTTGTGTGCAAGCATCAATAACTGCAACTGTCGCTTCTTGCACAGCAAGTGAAATGGCATCCGTTGAATTGTATGGCTGGGTTACGAGAGCGAGACAAAAACTACCGAGTGCTAGTGTATCAGTTCAATGTAATGATCTAAATGACTCTGATGCTGATGACTGCACTGAGTACTCAAGCCATACAGTGAGTTTAAGCTGGGACGAAAATGTAGATGGCAGTGTAGATACCAATACGTTCAGCTACACATTCAGACCATAACCATGAAACAGATTCGACAATATGGTTTTACTTTGGTTGAGCTGATGATTGCAATGTCGATCGGTTTATTTCTAATGGGAGCGCTTATCCAAGTCTATGTTTCAAATAAACAATCGTATCTAACGGCTGATGGCACTTCGGTGTTGAATGATAATGCACGATACGCGATGGCAGTATTCAGTAGTCAATTGAGATTGTCAGGTCATCAATATGAACCTACAAAAGGGCGCAATAGCAATTTTATTTTTGAAACAGTCACATTTTCTAGCCCGTCAACCAATATTGAATTCGATTCAGGTACTTATTTGTTTGGTGCTGCTTCAAATAGTAATAACTATGACACCTTGTATATGCGTTTTCAGGGAAGTTCATTAATGCCATTGAACATTTGTGGGCAGAGTGCATCTTCTGCAACTGTCAATACAGTGCGATATTCAGTTGAAACAGTGACTTATGAAGCCGGTCCAGATACAGGTATTTTGTCCTGCAATGTTTCAAATAATGGTGAAGAAGTTTTCAGTGACCACGTTGAACTGTTTCGCGTTCTCTATGGCATTGATTCAGATAATAATGATGTGGCTGATAAGTATGTTTCTGCCAATAACGTACTCCCGGTAAATTCAACTAAGCCGGTAACAGATTCCGAGTGGGAGCAAGTTGTTAGTCTCAAGATTGGGTTACTGTTACGCTCCAATAACAGAATTAAAGGCAATTCAGATACAACCACCTATCAAGTGCTTGATAAGAGCGTGAATTATAGCGATCCTTTTGCACGAAAAGTGGTGACATCAACCATATCATTGCGTAACCGACTACCATGAATAGACTCTTCGCACATGAAAATTTAGCATTATGTGTGCGTGATATTTTGTGGAGAATCAGGCGGAAAATCTTAGCTGTAGTCATTCTACAGCAAGCTTTTCCAACGCCACTATCCAAAAAAAAGCGCGTGCATAGGATGCTAAATTTTCATGTGCGGAGAGTATAGGATGAAAGAACAAATGAAATCCACACAAAACGGTGCTGTATTAGCAATTACATTAATTCTGATGGTGTTAATGACGGTGGTTGGGTTGTCAACCATGAAAACATCGATCCTATCAGAACGTATGGCAGGCAATTACGATAGCGTTAATGTAGCATTTCAGTCGGCTGAGGCTGCACTGCGTGATGCAGAACAGGATATGGGTTGTGAGGGATGTCGGGACAGTGATGCAGTGCCAATTTATGCGATTAGTGGTTTAACCGGGTTTACTAGCGATTGTCGAGCTGGGCTTTGCTATTTTGGAGCATCTTCAACAGAAGTTTTGAAAGACACGGATGATAATGGCAATGCTTTGTATGACAAGTTTCAGACTTACGGTGTTAAAACCAGTGTTGACTCAATAACAGGAACAGCTCAACAAGCGAAATATATTATTGAAGGGAAGAAGGTGTGGCCTGCCGGTGCAGCTGGCTGGAAGTATTATTATGTAATTACCGCTATTGGTAGCGGAAAAACCATGGCTGCAAAGGCAATTTTACGTGAAAAATATATTCTTTAATGTGTGTAGTCTGAATTCAAAGTGTCATCACATTATCCTTTAAATAATAGAAAGAATTAGAACCAAGCTCATGAAGAAAATAATTCGAAACACACAATACTCATTCTGGCTAGCAGTGTTGGTATCAGCCAACATCTCGGGAATAACTCAAGCTAGTCCAGTTGACGGGCCGTTGAGCTTGTCAAATAACCCGTTGTTTACTATATCAGCATCCAAGCCAAATATCTTAGTGGTGCTGGATAATTCCAATAGTATGGATGAAGATGCGACTGGTGCAGCGGTTGGTAGTGCTAGTTTGGATAGTAAATCAGAAATAGCGCGAGGTGTTATTCGTGACAAAATGATCTCTTCATATCTTGGAAGCATCAATTTGGGGTTGATGGCCTATGAACAGCAAAATGTAATCAAGCAATATCTGCATAACAGCCCTTATGATGCTAGTTTTAACCCGACAAACTATGACCCAACTTATACCGGAGACAGAGATTCCATCACTAAACGCTATCGGACACCCAATCCAACGTCATCAGGCAATTATATTTACTATAATATTAACTTACCGTATTACTCAGGTTCTAACGAAGGAGATACATTCTGTTATTCATCAACGGCTAATTTTGATAATGGAATAGAAAGGTTTGATCCAGACGATGTGAATCACGAAAATGACGGGCCGTGGGATGACTATACCTGTTATCAGACCAAGACAGGCTCATCTGACAATCCAAATTCTGGTTTTTCAGATTACTCATATACGACCTCGTTTTATCCAACAGACAGTGATGTGGCCCAGGATATTCTGGACTTTGGTCGTTATGTCGCATCCTCATATGTGAGTGAAACATGGTTTGCAAATAACAATCCTGGTGGTGGTTACGTGCATGTTAATGTCGATGAGTTGGATACTGCGCAGAGAATCAAGCTGGATAATAAGTTGGCGACTTCACAATTTGTTACGAATGATCCAACTGATTCGAGTCTTCCACTACAGAATGCTGGATTAACACCAATAGAAGGTACGTTGCTTGATGCGAAAACTCATTTGTTAGATGCTAGCAGGCCTGATTCCTGCGGTAAGGATTACGTGGTTTTGTTAACCGACGGTCTTCCATCAATTGATAAAGACGGTAACGTGTATTCAGATAAAACTGATGCAATCCAGAAAACTGTCGATGCTGTAACAGCCGTGCACGATGCCGACATTGAAACTTATGTGATAGGTTTTTCGCTTCCATACGGTGCTGATCCAACCATTCTTGATGGTTTGGCTGATGCAGGTGGCACCACATCAGCTTATTCTGCTACAGATTCTGCTTCTTTAACATCAGCCTTTAGTGCTATTTTTGGCGATATTATTTCCAAGATGGGTTCAGCTGCATCTGCATCGACCAATTCCACCAATCTGCGTACCGATTCCCATGTATATCTCGCCGTATTTTACAGTGGTGACTGGGATGGTCATTTGTTATCCAAATCGCTTGATGAGAATGGTTTATTCGGAGCAACCGAATGGGATGCGGGCACAGTGCTGACAGCCAAGAATCCTGCTACACGCAAGATTATCACCTATAGCCGCGACACGGCTGATGGCATGCCATTTACTTGGTCTGCCATTAATGGTTTGAGTGATTCTACACAAAAAGATTTTCTTAACAAAGATGCATTTGGAGTTAGCGATAGCAGTGGAGAAAACAGAGTAAGTTATCTCCGTGGTAACACTGTAAGCGGAATGCGGGCTAGAACCAATTCTCTGGGTGAAACAATCGAGACACTGGGTGATATTGTTAACTCCACACCATTTTACACAGGCGCGCCGAAGGCTGGTTATTCTGGCTCCAGCTATTATACATTCTCACGCACATGGAGGAACCGTGAAGCAATGATCTACGTTGGTGCCAATGATGGTATGTTGCACGGTTTTGCCGCAGATGACGGCGAAGAATTGTTGGCGTATGTGCCGGGTAAGCTCTATAGCAAATTGAGCCAGTTGACGCATGTCAATTATGGCAGTGTAAACACCCCTGCAGTTCCACACCAATATTTTGTTGATGGATCTCCAATGGTTGCTGATGCGCAGTTAACCATAAGTGGTACAGAAACCTGGAAAACAGTGTTGGTTGGTGGATTTAATGCAGGTGGGCAAGGTTATTATGCGCTTGATATTACTGACCCAAACACCACAAGTTTTCAAGAAAGCAACGCTGCCGATTTGGTGCTATGGGAGTTCACTGATGAAGATGATGCCGATCTTGGCTACTCGTATACCCAACCCAGTCTTAGTTGGTTGACAGGGCAATCCTCACAGATCGCCAAAATGGCTAATGGTGAGTGGGCATTAATTGTCGGCAATGGATATAACAATACAGAAGCTGATGGCCACGCCAGCACCACAGGTAATGCTTCCTTGTTTGTTATCTTTCTTGATAAAGGGTTGGATGGTTCGTGGGCAACAACTGGTGATTATAAAAAAATCAATATCGGTGCTGGAACTCCATCTATTCCAAATGGCTTATCTTCACCGCAACCAATTGACGATGATGGTGATGGTGATGTTGATTATGTCTATGCTGGTGATCTTTATGGCAATCTGTGGCGCTTTGATGTCCGTGATTCAACACCCAGTAATTGGACTAAATATAAAATTGCTGTAGCAAAAGATGCTTCCGGAAATAGACAGCCCATTACCACTGCACCTGTGGTAACACGTGGCATCGTTTCGGGAACCTACATTGTCGGATTTGGTACCGGAAAATATATTGAGCTGAATGATATCTCTGACAGCAGTGTACAGTCATTTTACGGAATTATTGATAGTGACCCGAGCACTGCACCAAGCACTGTAATCAAACGTGCCACATCATCACTGACCGAACAAACAGTGCTTGCTGTCGTCACTGATTCTGGCAAAGAGTATCGTATTGTCAGTAATACAGATGTATCGACAGATGGTTGGTATATGGATTTACCGACTACAGGTGAGCGCATTGCCTACAATCCGATTATACGTGATGGTCGCTTTGTATTTGTTACCTTGATTCCTGATACTGATCCTTGCGAACCTGGAGGTACCAGCTGGTTGATGGAAGTTAGCCCTTTTAATGGAGGCTCTCTTGGAGAGTCGCCAATTGATGTGAATGGAGATCTTAGTTTTAATTCAAGTGACAAATTGATCTACAAAGATGACGGGACAGACAGCTATGTCTCCGGCGTTAAGAGTACGATTGGCATCACCTCAACACCAACAGTGATTGATAAGACACGAAGCAGCGAGTTCAAGGTTATGACTGGCAGTATTGGTGAAATTGAGACTGTGCTGGAAAGCAAAGCAGCCCCAACAGGGCGGATGTCTTGGCAAGAAATTCGTTAATTGCAGGGTGACTCGGCTTATCCTTGATTTTGTCCAATAGCTGCGTTAAAACTGTTTATTCAGACCTATAAACTGCACACATTCGCCAAACGTGCATGAAATAAATTGAACATTTTGGCTTGTCTTTTTACTCCTGACGAAACCATCTCAATCGTTGCGTAGACCAACAATGCGCCTCTTGAAATCGTTTCGTCAGAAACAAATATCCTGCGCCATCATTGTTCAAGTTATTCCATGCACGTTCCTTTCTCTCTACAAAATATCACAGACATTAAAGGCTAAATTTTCATGTGTGAGAGTATAAGGTGGGATTTTGGCTACTTGAAAATTTCTATTCCCTGTGATTTGTCTTGTATAAAATGAATTGTATGCTTCGGTGTTAATACGGTGTCTTTTGCCTGATTTTCATCCGTTTCCGGGTAATCCAGTGTGTAATGCAGGCCACGACTTTCCTTGCGCTGCATCGCGCTAGTAATCACCAAATCGGCGACTGTGACTAAATTGCGTAATTCCAGCAAATCGCTGGAAATTTTGAAATGCCCGTAATATTCCTGAATTTCCTGTTTTAGCATTTCCACCCGGCGTTTGGCTCGCGCCAATCGTTTATCAGTACGAACAATACCAACATAGTCCCACATAAACCGTCGTAATTGATGCCAGTTGTGCGAGATCACTACTTCTTCATCAGAATCGGTGACTCTGGATTCATCCCATTCAGGCGCTTCTGGAGGAGGAGGTCTGAGCGCATTGGTCTTGATAATGTCATCGCGAACCTGTCTGGCAAACACCTGACATTCCAATAAAGAGTTGCTGGCCATGCGATTTGCGCCATGCAGTCCTGTGCATGTGACTTCGCCAATGGCATACAAGCCTTTAATATCAGTACGTCCCTTGATATCTGTGACCACACCGCCACAAGTATAGTGAGCTGCTGGCACAACTGGAATGGGTTGTTTGGTGATATCAATATTGTATTCCAGGCATTTTTGATAAATCGTTGGGAAGTGATCAGTAATAAATTGTGCAGGTTTATGACTAATATCAAGAAATACGCAATCGATTCCCAAGCGTTTTATTTCGTGGTCAATGGCTCTAGCAACAATATCACGTGGCGCCAGTTCTTTACGCGAGTCAAATTTTTCCATAAATGCGCTGCCATCTGGCAAAATCAGCTTTCCACCTTCGCCGCGCACTGCTTCGCTAATCAGGAATGACCTGGCATGAGGATGATACAGGCAAGTAGGGTGAAACTGGTTAAATTCCATATTAGCCACTCGACAGCCTGCTCGCCACGCAAGCGCCACTCCATCGCCTGTTGCTACATCAGGATTACTGGTAAACAGATATACCTTGCTCGAGCCGCCAGTAGCAAGCACAACTGAGCGGGCGCGAAAAGCCACCACCTTGTCAGCTTTAATATCCAGAACGTAAGCACCGCTAATACGCTGATGATTGTTCGCGCTGCTGCTTTGGATTAGATCAACAGCGTTGTAATATTCATATAAATCAATATTATCGGCCTCACGTACGCGCTGATCCAGTGTGCCAATGATGGCTTTGCCTGTGGCATCTGCAGAATGAACGACACGGCGATGACTGTGACCTCCTTCGCGAGTTAAGTGGAGTTGTGAATTACCTTGCTGCGTTTGTTCTTGAGTAAACTCAACACCTTGTTGAATCAACCAATCGATACACTGTTTGCCTTGTGCAACAACCAGTTCGACGATGTTGCGTTTACATAAGCCCGCGCCGGAGATCAACGTATCCTGGATATGTGATTCCAGTGTATCTGCTGATTCGAGGACTGCAGAGATTCCGCCTTGTGCGTAATAAGTGTTACAGTGTTGCAGGTCAAACTTCGACAGCACCGCAATGCGGGTTGTTTGTGGTAATTGTAGTGCGAGGCTAAGCCCAGCTCCACCAGAACCGATAATCAACACGTCATGATCAAATGGTCGTTGCGTGGTCATGAGCAGTCAAGTATCAACATGTGGAGTTCCGAGAGACAAAGCCAATTTCTGTAAGTGACTGCTTGTAGTGATCTTAACCAGTTGATTTACTAAAATTAAACACTGTCGAATAGAGTCAGTTTGTGATCGTTGAATGTGGATATATGTTGTCTGCATCAATTTCTTCTGCTCCTTGCGTGCCAGTTTTGAGAAAATTAGCTGTAAAAATGAATCATTATTGCAATCGTTTGTTGAAAAGATGATAATTCCTGCTTTGTAAAATAGTTTTAAATGCCTGAATCTGTTGCTTCAGGTGATTGGCGAATAATAGTATTGTGCATTGACTGCAAAAGCGGGTCAATTTGTAACTGCTCAGTTTGCCCTCTATTTTATCCAATAGCTGCGTTAAAAGTGCTCATTTACACCTGTAAACCGTGCGCTTTCACCTTGCTGTTGAACAAAATAGAGGGCAAACTGAGTAGTTTCGTCAATTTTATTTACCGTTAGTTTGATCATTTTTTATAGGCTTGTGCCTTAGGAACGCACATGAAATAACTTGAACAATTGACGTAGCTTTTTGTCTGTCTTCCGCGTTACAGAAACAGTTTCATAGCTCACTATGCGCCTGTTTCTGCGCCTTGAATACAAACAAAAATCTTACGCCGATTGTCCAAGTTATTTCGTGCGCGTTCCTTAGTCTTGTAAATGCATGCGCACATAGAGCACTTGCAGGATTTAGGTTGCATTTTATAAAACATTGATGCTTACATGCTAGTCTTCAGCTATAATTTTTGTAACGACTCAGCTTACCCTCTATTTTTGTCCAAGAGCTGTGTTGAAAGTGCTCATTTACACGTGTAAACTCCGCGCTTTCGCCTTGCTCTTGGACACAATAGAGGGCAATCTGAGCAGTTACTGATTACGCAGAGTAGTTACTAATTTTTAAGGTATGGATCAAGTTATTGTGATTTTCGCTGTTTTAGAGTTGAACTTATTTGATTTATTGGCGTCACTATAAATGCAAGGACGTGACCGCTCCAGTGAACAGCTCGACCAGGATTTAGTGCTCAGAGTTCAGCAGGGAGATAAAGATGCTTTTGATGTCCTGGTTAGCAAGTACCAACATCGGGTTACTCAGCTGGTTGGGCGTTTCGTCAGAGATCAGAGTGAAGCACAAGATGTTGCCCAGGAAGCCTTTATTAAAGCATACAGAGCGTTGCCCAATTTTAGAGGTGATAGTGCGTTCTTTACCTGGCTGTACAGGATTGCAATTAATACTGCGAAAAATTATTTGGTTGCGCGATCCCGTCGACCTTCTGATATTCAGTCTGATATTCAGGAAGCTGAACAATTCGAGGGTGCACAGCATCTAAGAGAATATGATACGCCCGAGCAACTGGCGATTGGTAAAGAAGTGGTCGACATGATCTATTCTGCAATTGAAAGTTTGCCGGATGAACTGCAAATAGCCATTACTCTGCGGGAATTTGAGGGGCTGAGTTATAGCGAAATTGCCAAAACCATGCAATGTCCTGTTGGGACAGTGCGCTCAAGAATTTTTAGAGCCAGGGAAGCGATTGACAGGAAATTACAATCTCTGTCCGGTGATATTGAGAACGAAACAAGGTGAGAACTATGGACAAAGAGATTAGCTATAAAATGTCCCTTTTGCTTGATGGCGAACTAACTGCCCAGGAGACAGTGACGTTATGGAAAAACATCGAGCAGGATCCTGCATTGGCTAAACAGTGGAAACGCTATAATCAGGTGAGGTCGGCAATGAACAGCATGCCACCGATTATTGCAGATCAAGATTTTGTGAGTTCTGTGCATCAATCACTGCTGTTAGAACCAACCGTTATGATGCCTAACAGGCAATCAAAAGCAAAAAATACCTCACAGCAAAAAATAGTGATGCTTCGTCGAACCGGCATGGTTGCCGCATCAGCTGTTTTGGCACTGGTGGTTTACGGTGGTTATCATCAACAGTTGCAGCAGACTATTCCTACTAAGCATCAACCTTCTACAGCTGATATTCTTACAGACAATGTTGTTGCGGACAGTGCTCCAATTAAAATACTGACCAATAATGTTGTCGTTAACAATTCGCCAGCGGAAATCGCTTCTGATAATATCCTGGCTGGTAACGCGTCTGTCGAAATACATGATGAGCCTGTTGATACATTAGCACCACAGATTCATTATTCATCGCCTCAAATCCCAACGGAAAAAGTGTTTAACGACTATCTGGTTACTCATGGTGATTATTCCTATGCCAATAGCCCTCAGCCATTAATATCTGGTGCACGCGTTATCAGTTACAATGCTGAATAATAGACATTCGTTTTGGAATAAGGTGGTTTGACGAAACAAAGTTACCAACCTTGCTGGTCTTTTTGCTCCTGACCAACGCAATCTCAATCGTTACGTAGAATGACTATGCGCCTCTTGAGATCGTTCGGTCAGAAACAAAAATCCTGCGCCATCTTGGTAACTTTATTCCGTCAAACCACCTAAAATAATTGACTGCGAAAAGCCATTTTAGGCAAATATTGCCGATCATTCTTGG
>JAZGEP010000002.1:0-4470 GCA_036478815.1 Methylococcales bacterium | reverse complement strand
ACGGGAAGCCCATGGCTCGGATTAATTCATGCAACGGTTTGATTTGCGATACCAGGTCATCAGGCGTTGGTGCCCGATGTGCTTTGTATTGCTCAAACATATCATCCCGAAAAGTTCTTCCGGGGGCATCGAATACAACCACAATATATGGTGTGTCGTAGCGCTGGATCAGACTTTTAAGCATGTTGCCCACCCCTAAAATTGCACCGGTGGGTTGACCTTCGGCGTTAGTTAAAGGCGGTAAAGCAAAATACGCACGGAATAGAAAGGATGAGCCGTCGACCAGCACCATGAGTGGGTTGGTTGAATTATTCATTGGCTGTCCTGATGAAGGTCATATAAAGCATATAGGATAATGATGTTTTTTGGGTTAGCTGCAACTAATTAATCTACTTAAAACAACCCAGAAATGCGCCCATCAGAATCAATATCAATGCGCTCTGCAGCCGGGACTTTAGGTAAGCCAGGCATGGTCATTAAACTGCCGCAGATTGCCACAATAAATTCAGCACCATGGGAAAGACGTACTTCCCGAATTGCCAAGGTATGATCGTTTGGCGCGCCTGTCAGCTTTGAGTCACTGGAAAAAGAATACTGGGTTTTGGCAATACAAACTGGAAATTGGCGATAGTGCTCATCAAATAGTTCGAGCTGTTTTTTTGCTTTGGCTTCGAAGCTGATGTCTTTTGCGCCGTACAAGCGGGTTGCAATAGTTCGCAGCTTGTCGAATAACGACATGTCATCGGGATATAATGGTTTGTATACGGTTGTGGTGGTTTCCAGCAGATTCAACACTGAATGTGCCAGCGCTTCTGCACCTGCACCTCCGTTGGCCCAGTGAGTACAAACCTCGGCCTTGATTCCCATGTCCTCAACTTTCTGTTTCAATAACTGGGTTTCAGCCTCTGTATCCGAGACAAAATGATTGATTGCCACAACACAGGGTAAACCAAATTCGTTGCAGATATTGTTCAAATGGCGTTGTAGATTAACAAAACCTTTTTCCAGTGCCGCCAGGTTTTCAGTCTGTAAGTCTTTACTTGGAACCCCGCCATGTGATTTAAGTGCCCGCACGGTTGCAACCATCACCACAGCATCGGCTTTGATCCCTGCTTTTCTGCATTTGATATCAATAAATTTCTCTGCCCCTAAATCAGCTCCAAAGCCAGCTTCGGTCACTACATAGTCTGCCAGTTTCATAGCAGATTTGGTTGCCAGTACAGTGTTGCAACCATGTGCGATATTGGCAAATGGACCGCCGTGTATAAGCACTGGATTATTTTCCAGTGTTTGTACCAAATTAGGTTTAAGCGCATCTTTAAGAATTGCTGTCATTGCGCCATGGGCGTTGAGATCACGTGCGAATACAGGCTGCTTGTCCCATGTGTAGCCGATAAAGATGTTACTTAAGCGCAGCTTCAGATCGTCCAGTGAAGTTGCAAGACAGAGAATAGCCATGACTTCGGAAGCAGCAACAATATCAAAACCATCTTGACGCGGGAAGCCATTGGGCACACCTCCCAATGAGGTGACGATATCGCGCAGCGCACGATCATTCATGTCAATCACTCGCTTCCAGCTGATCTGGCGCAGATCGATTTTTAGACGATTACCGTGATGAATGTGATTATCAATCAATGCCGATAACAGGTTGTGCGCCACGCTAATCGCATGGAAATCTCCAGTAAAATGCAGGTTAATGTCTTCCATCGGTACAACCTGGGCATAACCTCCGCCAGCAGCACCACCTTTTATGCCAAAGCACGGCCCCAACGCAGGTTCGCGTAGTGCCAGCATGGTTTTTTTGCCGAGCCTGTTCAGCGCATCTCCCAGGCCAACAGTGGTTGTGGTTTTGCCCTCGCCAGCTGGAGTAGGGCTGATTGCTGTGACCAGAATCAGTTTGCCATCAGGTCTATTGTGAAGACTGTCCAGATAGTCCATTGACAGTTTGGCCTTGTAATGGCCGTAGGGATCGAGATGTTGTGCCTCAATCCCAAGTCTCTCCTGAGCGAGTTCGACGACTGGTCGCATTGTTGCTTGTTGTGCGATTTCTATATCAGACATGAAAAACCTCTTGATCCGTTATTCTACAGTGACTTTGCGAAGAGTATAGTATGCTGAGTGAGCAGAATTGTAACTTGCTCAGCTTACTCTCTATTGTGTCCAAGAGCTGCGTTGAAAGTGCTCATTTACACTTGTAAACTCCGCGCTTTCGCCTTGCTCTTGGACACAATAGAGGGCAATCTGAGCAGCTACTGATTACGCTGAGTTACGCAGAATTTAACTATAAACAGGGAAACGAGCACACAGCGCTGTGACTTTATCACGTACACTGGCAATCACCTGCTGGTTTTCAATGTCGTCGATCACATCACTCATCCAGTTGGCAATATCGATAACCTCTGCTTCTTTAAAGCCTCGCGTGGTTGCAGCCGGAGTACCAACCCGAATACCGCTGGTAACAAATGGAGATTGTGGGTCATTGGGTACTGCATTTTTGTTGACTGTAATATGCGCTTGTCCCAAAGCGGCATCGGCTGCTTTTCCGGTAATGCCTTTGGGAATTAAGGATACCAGCATCAAGTGATCATCGGTGCCACCGGAAATGATATCGAAACCACGCTCCATAAACACTTGAGCCATCGCTTTGGCATTAGCGACGACTTGCTGTTGATAGATTTTAAATTCAGGTTGCATGGCTTCCTTGAAAGCAACTGCCTTGGCAGCAATCACATGCATCAGCGGGCCACCTTGGATGCCTGGGAAAATGCTTGAATTGAATTTCTTTTCCAGTTCTGGATTGGATTTGCAGAGAATAAATCCACCACGTGGGCCACGTAAACTTTTGTGTGTGGTGCTGGTCACAACGTCAGCATGTGGCACTGGGTTTGGATAGACGTCAGCTGCAATTAATCCCGCAACGTGGGCCATATCAACCATTAAGTAAGCACCTACCTGATCGGCAATATCACGAAAACGCTGCCAATCCATAATTCGGGAATATGCCGAGAAACCAGCCACAATCATTTTAGGCTGATGTTGTTTGGCTAAAGATTCAACCTGGTTATAATCGATTTCACCCGTTGCATAATCAAGCCCGTACTGGACAGCATTGTAGATTTTTCCAGAGAAATTTGGCTTGGCACCATGGGTTAGGTGCCCTCCATCCGCAAGACTCAGACCAAGCACAGTGTCATGTGGTTGCAGTAAAGCCATATAAACAGCTTGATTCGCTTGCGATCCAGAACTTGGCTGCACGTTGGCATAATCTGCCCCAAACAATTGTTTAACACGGTCGATAGCTAGTTGTTCTACCACATCAACATGCTCGCAGCCGCCATAATAGCGTTTACCCGGATAACCCTCAGCATACTTGTTGGTCAATACTGAACCTTGTGCTTCCAGCACTCTGGGGCTGGCGTAATTTTCTGATGCGATCAGTTCAATATGATCTTCCTGGCGTTGTATTTCATTTTCAATTGCCTGACTGAGTTCATCGTCATAACCGGCAATTTTCATTGAATTATCAAACATTTATCACTCCTAAGATTGAGTGCTGATTAAGCACAATTGTCCATCATGAAATTCTTTACCACGTTTTAGACTTGATTATTCACCATGAAGATGATGAAGGGAAGAGAATAGCCATGTATCAAAACGTGATGGCTGTAGTGGTGAAAAGCGCTCGGTGCATTGTTGTAGCATCCATATGACATAAAAACATGTCTACATCACGTCCTTGTATCTTTTCTTCATGGCCTTCATGCTCTTCATGGTGAAAATTAATAACATCACATGGAATCAGCACCCCTGAAGATTGTGCTATTGCTCAACCAAGAAACTGACAGTATATTTTGAACTACTCAGGAAATAGTAACAACACGTGTAGATCTGCAACATTGGTTCCAGTTGGGCCGGTTATTAATAAATCATGAGTTAGTTGCAACGCGTGATATGAATCATTGTTATCCAGATAGTTTGCCGGGTTTTCCCCACCAGTAATGATTCGGGAAATTGTCTCGCTATCTACAATAGCACCTGCTGCATCAGTTGGACCATCACGTCCATCGCTACCTGCGCTCAGAAACATCCAACGTGCAGGCAGGTTAATTTGCTGTGCTGCTAACGCAAAAGCCAGCGCAAACTCCTGATTACGACCACCCAGGCCACTGCCAGCGACTGTTACGGTGGTTTCTCCACCAGCGACCAAAGCGGTTGGATTGGTGGTTTCTGTCAGTTTACGTGCAGCAACACCGCATAGTTTACCAGCTTCTTTGCGTGCATCTCCACACACTGTTGTACTATAAATTTCAGTGTTGAAACCAATGTGTTGTGCTGCTTGTTTCATGGCATCAACGCTGAGGCTGTTGCTGCCAACCAGTGCTTGTCCGGTTCGGTCAAACACAGGATCGCCTGGTTTAGGGTTTTCGACAATGTAACCATCACGACCAGTCAGTAAATGTAAGCGCA
>JAZGEP010000001.1:0-2191 GCA_036478815.1 Methylococcales bacterium | reverse complement strand
CCCAATGGTGCAATAGTTCAGTTTCTTCTGTTGTGGAATCAATTGGTAACAACTGTTTAACAGTCGGGTCTTGAACCATGACATTGATAAAATCGTTATATGCCAAATGCAGCTCCTGAATCTGGTCATCACGAAAGGCATCGAGCATCACCTGAATAACACCGACAATATCTGCCAAGCCTGCTTCCTCACCAATGTGAGTCACTTGTGCTATTGAGTCTCCGCCCATAGAAGCAAAATAACTAACCCCTTTTCGACCAATGATACCCAGTTTGACTTTTTTACCTTGCTCTTCCCAGCTGAGGATTTGCTTGAGTAGCTTGCGGAACAAATTGGAGTTTAAGCCGCCGCACAAGCCACGGTCAGATGTCATCACAATGATGCCAATGGTTTCGACATCTTTTTCAACCATAAACGGATGTCGATACGAAGGGTGTGCAAAAGATAAATGCTGAATAATTTGCCACATTTTATCGGAATACGGTCTGGAAGCCAGCATGCGATCCTGAGTTTTACGCATTTTACTGGCTGCTACCATTTCCATGGCGCGCGTTATTTTTTGAGTATTTTTAATACTCGCTATTTTGGTTCTGACTTCTTGTCCGACTGCCATCGCTCAGTACCTGTTACCAGCTGCCTTTGTTTGCAAAATCATCCAGCGCTGCTGTCAATTGCGCTGCGATGTCGTCATTGAAATCACCGGTTTTATCGATGCTGTCCATTAACTTTGAATGCTGAGTCTTCATATAAGCCAGTAATGCATGTTCGTAATCCAGAGCCTTATTTGCTTCAAAACCATCCAGATAGCCATTACTCACAGCATAGAGTGACACACCGATTTGAGCGACAGTCAGCGGTTGATACTGTGGTTGTTTCAACAACTCAGTAATGCGTTGACCGCGCTCGATTTGTTTTCGGGTCCCTTCATCAAGATCGGATGCAAATTGCGCAAATGCAGCTAGCTCTCTGAACTGTGCGAGTTCTAGACGAACACCACCACCGAGTTTCTTGACGATTTTAGTCTGTGCAGCACCACCCACTCGTGATACTGACAATCCAGGATTCACCGCAGGTCGAATGCCGGCATTAAATAAATCTGTTTCCAGAAAAATTTGGCCATCAGTGATGGAAATCACGTTGGTTGGTACAAAGGCTGATACGTCACCACCTTGTGTTTCAATGATAGGAAGCGCAGTTAATGAGCCTGTTTTGCCTTTCACCTTACCATCTGTTAGTTTTTCAACCGCTTCAGCGCTAATACGAGCCGCTCTTTCCAGTAACCGCGAATGTACATAAAAAATATCACCTGGATATGCTTCACGTCCTGGCGGGCGGCGTAACAATAATGAAATTTGTCGGTATGCCCAGGCTTGTTTGGTTAAATCATCATAAACAATCAGTGCATCTTCGCCACGATCTCTGAAATATTCGCCCATCGCACAACCTGCATACGGTGCGATGTATTGCAAAGCCGCTGGATCAGCTGCTGTTGCAGCAACAATTGTGGTGTATTCCATTGCGCCGGCTTCTTCCAGTTTGCGCACGATGGCGGCAACTGAGGACTGCTTTTGCCCAATGGCAACGTAAATACACTTAACGCCCGTGCCTTTTTGATTCAGAATTGCATCAACTGCGATCGCTGTTTTGCCAGTTTGACGGTCACCAATAATCAACTCACGCTGACCCCGACCGACCGGAATCATCGCGTCAATTGATTTAAGCCCGGTCTGCATGGGTTGATCAACTGATTGTCTGGAGATAACGCCAGGTGCGATTTTTTCAATGGGTGATGTTTCAGTGGTGTCAATGGCTGCTTTGCCATCTATTGGATGACCCATTGCGTTAACCACTCGTCCCAGCATGGCTTCACCAACTGGAACTTCAAGAATGCGTCCAGTACAGTAAACTGAGTCTCCTTCAGTAAGATGCTCATAATCGCCTAAAACAACTGCGCCGACCGAATCTCTCTCAAGATTAAGAGCCAAACCGAATACCTTGCCTGGAAACTCCAGCATTTCACCTTGCATGACCTCGGATAGTCCGTAAATACGCACGATACCGTCAGTAATACTAACGATTGTACCTTCTGTTTTTTGTTCAACACCAAAATCGAAACCTTCGAGTTTCTGTTTGATGATGTCGCTAATTTCCGCGGGATTTAATTGCATATTCCTTTTCTCACTCTTTCAAT